>NZ_LZJH01000045.1:0-1316 GCF_001666745.1 Mycobacterium sp. E2699
GCGAAAACGATAAACGTCTGGGTGAGAAGGTTTTCCAGGAACCACCCGGTGTGAAACGCCACCTCGCCGGCGTGCAGGATGCCGAGCATGAATCCGAAGGTCAAGAAGTCGAACAGCGAGTTGATGGGCCCGAACGTCAGCATGAACCTGCGGATGAAGGCGACGTTCCAGTGCGCCGGCGCATCGCGTTGCTCCTCATCGACGCGGTCGGTGGGGATCGCCAACTGCGAGGCATCGTAGAGCAGGTTGCCCAGCAGGATCTGGCTGGGCAGCATCGGCAGAAACGGCAAGAACGCCGACGCGGCGGCGGCGCTGAAGGTGTTGCCGAAATTGCTCGATGTGCCCATGAACACGTACTTGATGGTATTGGCGAAAATCCTTCTGCCCGTGGCCACCCCGGTGGCCAGCACCCCCAGGTCCTTTTCCAGCAAGACCACGTCGGCCGCGTCCTTGGCCACGTCGGTGGCGCTGTTGACGGAGATGCCCACATCGGCGGCGTGCAATGCCAGCGCGTCGTTGACCCCGTCGCCGAGAAACCCCACCGATCTTCCGGTGCGGCGTGCCGCGGTGATCAGCCGTGCCTTTTGGTCGGGGGAGATGCGGGCGAAGATACTGTGGTCCGCAGCGGCGCGGCCGAATTCGTCGTCATCGAGGCATTCCAGCTGCGCGCCGGTGATCGTGCCCTTGGACGCCAAACCCAGGTCATTGCAGACCTTTTCGGCGACCCGCGGATTGTCGCCGGTGGCGATCTTGAGCTCGATGCCCAGTTCGGCCAGCTGTGCCAGCGACTGGCGCGCCGCGGGTTTGGGTTCGTCGGCGAAGACCAGAAAGCCGGCCAGCGTGAGGTCGTGTTCGTCGTCGGCG
The DNA here is from genome assembly GCF_001666745.1 of Mycobacterium sp. E2699. Lineage (NCBI taxonomy): Bacteria > Bacillati > Actinomycetota > Actinomycetes > Mycobacteriales > Mycobacteriaceae > Mycobacterium > Mycobacterium sp. E2699. Next base: position 865 of record NZ_LZJH01000045.1, read on the forward strand.
GTGAGCTCCGTCAGCTCGGCGGCCGGGCGGGTGGCGACGGCGACCACCCGCCGTCCGGCGGCGAACAAGTCCGCCAGGGTCGCATCCGCGGCCGCCGGCGTCCCGTCGCACCGGTCCAGGACCTGTTCGGGGGCGCCCTTGACGACGAGGAGGCGGTTGCCGTCGTCGTCGACCAACACCGACGTCGCGCGCCGCTCGTGGTCGAACGGCAGCAGCGCGACGCGGCGCACCGCGCCGCCCACCAGTTGCTGTGGCTGCGGGGAGTCCCACAGCGCGGCGTCGAGCGGATTGGCGCTCACCACACCGGATTCCGGGTCGACGTCGGTGGCCAGCAACCCGAGCCGCCGGACCGGCTCGGCCGGCGCACCGGCCGGATCGACCGCGCCGACCAGGCGGATGCGGCCCTCCGTCAGCGTGCCGGTCTTGTCGGTGATCAGGATGTCGATGTCGCC
>NZ_LZJH01000046.1:0-6921 GCF_001666745.1 Mycobacterium sp. E2699
GGCTGACCGCCGGGACCGGGTGCCCCGCCCATGCCTCCCGCGCCACCCCGGCCGCCGTCACCACCGCGGCCACCGTCACCGCCCCGGCCGCCGTCACCACCGCGGCCACCGGCTCCGCCGGCGCCCCCGGCACCGCCGGCGCCACCCGCACCGCCGACACCACCCGCGCCGCCGCGGCCGCCGGCCCCGCCGGGTCCCCCGGGCTCGCCGGGCGTTTCACTCGTCATGCCGTTCGCACCTGCCTCTCTGAGAGCCAGCACAAAGCTACCCCTCGGCGGCGGAAGGGCGCCGCCGATCCCGCAGCGCGCGACAATGAACCGATGATTGAGTTAGAGGTAGTGCAGGCCGACATCACCAAGCTCGAGCTCGACGCGATCACCAACGCCGCCAACACGCAGCTGCGGCACGGTGGTGGCGTCGCCGCGGCAATCGTCCGCGCCGGCGGCCCTGAGGTGCAGCGCGAATCGACCGAGAAGGCGCCGATCGGGCTCGGGGAGGCGGTGGAAACCACCGCGGGCGAAATGCCTGCGCGCTACGTCATCCACGCCGCGACGATGGAACCGGGCGGCCCGACCTCGGCCGAGATCATCGCCCGCGCGACCGGCGCCACCTTGCGCAAGGCCGACGAACTGGGGTGCCGCTCGCTGGCCCTGGTGGCCTTCGGCACCGGCGTCGGCGGCTTCCCGCTCGACCAAGCCGCGCGGCTGATGGTCGACGTCGTAAGGCAGCACCGGGCGAGCTCGCTGGAAAAGGTGGTGTTCGCCGTTCACGGCGACGTGGCGGAGCGGGCGTTCCGGGACGCGGTGGAGGTTTAGCCCCCCGACAGGTGGCGTTCGACGGAAGCGACCTTCTGCGTCATCGCGTCGTGGGCTCCGGCACGCGAGTCCACCTTGATCACCGTGCTGACCCTGGGTGCGCGGGCGGCCACGGCCTCCACCGCACGCTGCACGACGGCCATCACTTCTGTCCAGGTGTCGCCCTCGATCACGGTGAACATCGCATCCGTCCTGTTCGGCAGGCCGGATTCGCGGACCACCCGAACCGCCTCGGCGACGATCTCGCCGACGCCCTCGCCCACGCCCAGCGGCGTGACGGAAAACGCGACGAGCACGGACACGTCACGAGCCTACCCACCCGTTTCGAACCCGGCCTGGCAGCATCGAGGGCCATGCGGGTTCTGGTGCAACGGGTCTCGTCGGCGTCGGTGGCGGTCGACGGACAGGTGGTGGGCGCGATCCGCCCGGACGGCCAGGGCTTGCTGGCCTTCGTCGGCGTCACGCACGGCGACGATCCCGACGTGGCGCGACGGCTGGCCGAAAAGCTCTGGTATCTGCGCATTCTCGCCGATGAGCGCTCGGCGGCCGACGTCAACGCGCCGATCCTGGTGGTCAGCCAGTTCACCTTGTACGCCGACACCGCGAAGGGCCGCCGGCCGTCCTGGAACGCGGCAGCCCCGGGAGCGGTCGCCGAACCGCTGGTCGCGGCGTTCGCCGAGGCGTTGCACCACCTTGGAGCCGACGTGCAGACCGGCGTCTTCGGCGCGAACATGCAGGTCGAATTGGTGAACGACGGTCCGGTTACGGTGCTTCTGGAGATTTGACGGCGCCACCGCAGTACCTTGGTGGATGTCGGCTTCGGCGCCGATTCTGACGCGAGGGGACGACCATCAGCACTCCACCTGAATTCGGGTCGCTTCGCTCCGACGACGACCAATGGGACATCGTCAGCGGGGTGGGCTACACCGCGCTGCTGGTGGCGGGATGGCGCGCGCTGCACGCCATGAGCCCGCGGCCACTGGTCCGCGACGAATACGCGAAGGTTTTCATCGCCGCCGCCCGGGACCCGTATCTGTCCGGTGTTCTTGCCAACCCGGGAACCTCCGACGACGAGACGGCCTTTCCCCGCCTCTACGGTGTGCAGACCCGGTTCTTCGACGACTTCTTCACCTCGGCCGGCGAGGCGGGCATCCGGCAGGCGGTGATCGTCGCCGCCGGGTTGGACTCCCGCGCGTACCGCCTCGACTGGCCCGATGGCACAACGGTTTTCGAGGTCGACCTGCCCAAGGTGCTGGAATTCAAGGTGCGCGTGCTCGGCGAGCACGGCGCCGTGCCCAAGGCCCGCAGGGTCGAGGTCGGGGCCGATCTGCGCACCGACTGGTCGAGGCGGTTGGAAGCGGCGGGCTTCGACACCGAGACCCCGAGCGCCTGGTCGGTGGAGGGCGTGCTGCCCTACCTCACCGACGAAGCGCAGAACACGCTCTTCACCCGCATCAGCGGGTTGAGCGCGCCGGGCAGCCGGATCGCCATAGGCGCGCTGGGATCCCGCTTGGACCGCGAGCAGCTCGCGGCCCTGGAAGCGGACCATCCCGGGGTCAACATGTCGGGTGACGTGGACTTCTCGGCGCTGACCTACGAGCCCCGGGGTGATCCGGCGGAATCGCTGGCCGCACATGGGTGGGCCGTCGATCCGGTCCGCAACACACTCGACCTGCAGGCCGGCTACGGGATGACACCTCCGGAGGTGGACGTCAAGATCGACGCGATCATGCACTCCGAATACATCACGGCGATCCGGTCGGGGTGACCGCGGATGGTGCCGCTCACGAGGCGCTCGCCCGCCGACGCCATCGCGGAGATCGGCGCGGGCACACCGGGGCCCGGGATCGCCGCCTTCTTCGACCTCGACGGCACATTGGTCGACGCCTTCACCGCGGCGGTGCAGCAGTTCTGCTCCGCCGATGACGTTGCGGTGCAAGGCAGTTGCTGCCACGCCAACGGTGACGAGGATGCGGCGTCGATGGCGCTGGTCGGATTTCCGCGGCCCGTGAACCCCCGCTGCGGGCTCGCCGCGACGGCCGCCGCGCACGGCTGGCCGGTGATGTGTCTCGTCTCGGGCCGCCGTGGCCGAGTGCACAGGCGGCGTTAGGGCGTCAGCAGGACCTTCACCTCGTCGCCGGACCGCGCCTGGGCCGTCGCGTAGCCCTTGGCCGCCTCGTCCAACGACAGGGTCGTGGTGAAGATGCCGTCGACGTCGAGCCGGCCGGACTGCAGCAGCGGGATCAACTCCGGCCAGGTGCGCTGCACCGGTGCGGTGGTCATCCGCAGCGTGATGCTGCGAATCAGGCACCCCAGCGCGTTGAGCGGAAACGGATTCATGTCGTGCACGCCGACGACCGAAACGGTGCCGCCCGGCCGCACCGCGTTCAGCGCGTCGGTCAGGGACGTGTCGGTCGCGACGGCGTCGATCACCGCGTCGGCCCCGCGCCCGCCCGTCGCCGCCAGGATGGCCTCCACCGCCGGTGCCTTGACCGGCGTCGCTCCCCACCCGGCGGCGCGGTCCAGCCGGCCGTCGACGCGATCGACGGCGAAAACCGTTGCGGCGCCCTGAAACAACGCGCTGCGCAGCGCGCACAGACCGACCGCGCCCAGGCCGATCACCGCGACCGTCCCGCCGAACGGGATATCGGCTCGCTGTGCCGCCGCCCAGCCCGTGGCCAGGTTGTCGGTGAGCAGCAGCGCCTGCTCGGTGCTGATCCCTTCGGGAGTCGTGAGCAGCTGGAAGTCGGCCGCCGGCACGGCGAGCAGATCGGCCTGCGCCCCGGGAAGCACGCCGCCGCCGAAGATCTGAAACCCGGAGTAGCACATCACCGGGTCGCGTGTGGCGCATCCCGGGCACGCGCCGCAGCCGGTCACCGAGGACACCATCACCTGGTCGCCGACCTTGACGGTGCGCACCTCGGGCCCGACCTCGACTACGGTGCCGACGGCTTCATGGCCGAGCGTCATGGGTGCGGCCAGCGGATAGTCACCCTCGTAGAAATGCAGATCCGATCCGCAGATTCCGGCGGCGGTGACCGAGATGATCGCTCCGTCGGGACCGGGGAGTGCCGGATCGGGGCGTGTGTCGACCTCGATATTGCGTGGTCCGTCGAGGACTACCGTTCGCATAGTGGTGTGCTCACTTTCTCTGCCGGACAAGGAAATTCGACCAGTCGGGTGCGCGCACCGCGGCCCAGTACTCGTTGAGGCGCCACGGGCTGACGGTATGAATCTCCCCGTCGGCATTCTTGAAGTAGGAGTGTTTGACGGCGGGGTGCGACCACACCATCTTCTTGATCTGGTTCTGCGTGCGTTGGTGCCAGTCGGTCGCGGCGTCGGCCTTTGGTTCCACCGAGTGCAGCTTCTCCTGGGCCAGCCGCTGCAGGCACTGACCGACATAGCGCATCTGGAGTTCGGACTGGAAGATCAAACTGCCGCCATGGGCGAGATGGGTCCCGGGTCCGTAGATGATGAAGAAGTTCGGGAATCCGGGCACCGTGATGCCGAGGTAGGCGTACGGCCGGCTACCCCACAGCTCGTGCAGGTCAATACCGTTGCGGCCGGTCACTTTCAGCGGCCACAACACATCGGTGTGGCGAAACCCCGTCGCGTACACGATGACGTCGGCCTCGTGCGTCACGCCGTCGTCCGTGACGACGCCGTGCGGCGCGATCCTCTGGATCGGGGTGCGCACCAACTCGACGTTGTCGCGCTGCAGCGTCTGCAGCCAGCTGCCGTTGTCCTGCAGTGTCCGTTTCCCGGTGGCGGGATAGTCGGGCAGCACCTTGTCCAACAGCTCTTGGGAGTTCGGGCCTTCGCCGACCTGGCTGGTGATCCACTGCGAGAACATCATTCGGGCGGCGGCGTTGATGTCGCTGACGGCGTAGTCCTGATCGGCGTAGTCGGGGTCGCCCTCTGCGGCGTCGAGTCCCTTGTCGGCACCGGGCCAAAGCACCAGGAACCGGTACCACCGGCCGTAGAAGGGCAGATGCCGCATCGCCCAGCGCACCCCGTCGCCGACCTCGTCGTGGTACATGGCGTTCGGGAACATCCACTGGGCGGTGCGCTGGAACACGGTGAGCTTGTCGACCTGGCGGGCGATCGCCGGCGCTATCTGGAAGCCGCTGGCGCCGGCGCCGATGAGCGCGACCCGCTTGCCCGTCAGATCGATCGAGTGATCCCAGGCCGCCGAGTGAAATGACGGCCCCTCGAAGGTGTCGGCTCCGTCGAATTCGGGGACATTGGGCCGGTTCAGCTGGCCGACGGCCGTCAGGACGACCCGCGCGCTGATCGTGCTCACCCGGCCGTCCGGGCCGCGCACCGAGACCTTCCACAACCCGTCGGCATCGTCCCATTCCGCCTCGACGACCTCGGTGTTCCACCGAATGTGCTCGGCCAGGCCGTGCTTGTTCATCACCTTGGTGAAATAGTCCTGCAGCTCGTATTGCTCGGCGAAGAAGTGTGTCCAATCGTTGTTGGGTTCGAAGCTGTAGCAGTAGAAGTGGTTTGCGACGTCCACGCGGGCGCCGGGATAGCTGTTCTCCCACCACGTTCCGCCGGGCCCGGCGTTTTTCTCGACGATGGTGAAGGGGATATTGGCCTGCTTGAGCCGGATGCCGGCCAGCAGGCCGGATTCCCCGCATCCGACCACCAGGACCGGGAGTTCGGCGGCGGACTGCGTCGGCAGGGCGGCCGGACGGCGGGGGTCGACGCCGTCGAGATCCATCTCTTCCAGGATCAGCGGCAGGTAGTCGTCGGTGACGTGTTCGCAGGCCGCCCAGTCCATCATCTCCCGAATGAGTTCGAGGCTCAGCGGCTCGGGTTCGGGGCAACCGCGGTCCCGGTAGTCGGTGAGCACCGGCAGCGCCGCCGCGCGGGCCCGCGCCTTGTCCTCCTCGGACATGAAGCCCTGCACCTCGTTGAGGAAGATGCCCAGGGGCTTGAAGTCGCGGATGAACCGGGGATCGCCGGTGATGTGGACGAGCGAAAGCAGCAGGGTCGGGATGCTGACATCCTCGAGGGCGGCCGCGATCTCGTCCGTCGGCGTGGTGAAGGGATGGCCGGCATAGCGGCTGCGCATCAAGCCGATCCTTCCGGTAGAGGGGCGCGGCCAATTACGCTACTGCGCGTTTCGTAATTGCGGGCACCACGCTACCCCGTTGCGGCGGAGAGGATCAAGGATCGGCACGCCGCCCGCTGGGCATCACCCGCTCATGGGGCTATGGCTTGCCGTTCGCGCCGGGCGCGCCAAAGTGACCGCCCTGGCCACCCGTGCCGCCGTGCCCGGTGCCGAAACCGTTGCCGCCGTTGCCGCCGATGCCGAAGATCGACGGGTTGTAGGTGCCCATGTCGATGATCCCGGCGTTGCCCCCGTTGCCGCCGTTGGCTGGGCCGCCACCGGTGCCGGCGTCGCCGCCGGCGCCGCCCTGGGCGAAGAAGCCGAGGCCGCCGCCGCCGTCGCCGCCGTCGTTGCCGCCGTTGCCGGTGGGAGCGGCGCCCCCGTGCCCGCCGTTACCGCCGATGGCGCCCTGCAGCCCGGCGGCAAAGCCGCCGTGCCCGCCGACGCCACCGTCGCCCAGCGTCGAGGCGCCGCCGGCTCCGCCCGCACCGCCGCCGGCGATGCCCGTCACCGTCGCCGCCACACCCCCCGCGCCGCCGGCGCCGCCCGTCGCGTTGCCGGAGGCGGCACCGCCGGCCCCGCCGTCGCCGCCGATGGAAGCGCCCCACCCGACGAAGTCGGGAGCCGCGGCGGCACCGCCCGCGCCGCCGGCCCCGGCGGTGCCGGAGCTAACAGCGGCGCCGCCCACGCCGCCGGCGCCGGCCTGGGCCAAGTCGATTCCGAAGAAGCCACTGGAAACGCTGGTGCCGCCCGCGCCGCCGGCGCCGCCGGTAGCCCCGTCGACGGTGGCGTCGCCGCCGTGTCCGCCGGCCCCGCCCATGGTCAGGTCGATCCCCAACGGGCTGCGGGCCCAGCCCTGGCCGCCCGCGCCGCCCACGCCGCCGGTGCCCCCGGCAGCGGTGGCGGCGCCACCGTGCCCACCGGCACCGCCGAAGCCGGTGAAGAGGCCGGTTCCGTTACCGGCCGCGCCGCCCGCCCCGCCGG
>NZ_LZJH01000047.1:0-18313 GCF_001666745.1 Mycobacterium sp. E2699
CGTCGAGATGATGCCACGGCTGATGGCCCAGCAGATCGACGAGGCCGGCGGCGCGCTGCTGGCCCGGATGGTCACCGAGCTGGGGATCGCGGTGCACGTCGGGACGGGCACCGAGTCGATCGAAGCCGTCGAGCACTCCGACGGCTCGGCCTCGGTGCGCGTGCGCCTGACCGACGGCGAGGTCATCGACGCCGGAGTGGTGATCTTCGCCGCCGGCGTCCGGCCGCGCGACGAGCTGGCGGTGACCATCCGGGCCAGCAGCGCGCCGCCGGCCTCGTCGATCTGCTGGGCCATCAGCCGTGGCATCATCTCGACGACGTGGGTGTGCAAACCGAACTGGCGCAACGCATTCGCCGCTTCGAGCCCCAGCAGGCCGCCACCGATGACCACCCCGCCGGGCACCCGGCCGGCCTCGAGCGTGCGCCGGGCGTCGGCGCGGATGGCGTCGAGGTCGTCGAGCGTGCGGTAGACGTGGCACAGCGGCAGGTCATGGCCGGGCACCGGGGGGACGAACGCGTAGGACCCGGTGGCCAGCACGAGGGCGTCGTAGCTGTGCCGCCGGCCGTCGGCGGTGACCACCGACTTTGTCGCCCGGTCGATTTCGGTCACGCGCGCGTTCAGCAGCAGCCGGACCCGCTCGTCGCCGGCGTAGTCGTTGCCGGGCAGCGCCAGCAGCGCGCGGTCCCAGCTCTCGGTGTAGGAGGTCAGGCCGACGCGGTCATAGGCCGCGTCGGTTTCCTCCGCCAAAACCGTGATGCGCCAGGCGCCCTCGGTGTCGCGGGCACGCAGCGCCTCGACCAGCCGGTGGCCCACCATGCCGTGCCCGACCACAACGACGTGACGCTCGGCACAGTGCTCGCGCCAGGTTTCGGATTGGGGCATGCCACGAGGGTAGGGGCCCCAAATTAAGGCGAAATCGCGGAATGTGACGCGGGCATGACGGCGCCCTCACACCTCACAACGGCCGCTGTGAAGGTGTTCGCTGCGGGCGAACGCCCGGGTGGAACTTCAGCCGGGTCGACTCAAGTTTGTAGAAATAGCCGTCCGGCAGCGCGCCGGTCACAGCAAACTCACAACGAAGCACAAGGAAGCAGAAGGAGAAAGCCCATGAGCAACCTCGCATTGTGGTCGCGACCGGCCTGGGACACCGACCGGTGGTTGCGCGACTTTTTCGGCCCCGCGGCCACGACCGACTGGTTCAAGCCGGTTGCCGGCGGATTCAGGCCGGCCGCTGAGATCGTCAGGGACGGCGACGACGCCGTCGTCCGCCTCGAACTGCCCGGCGTGGACGTCGACAAGGACGTCAACGTCGAGGTCGACTCCGAAAACGGGGTAGGCCGCCTGGTGATCCACGGCGAACACCGCGACGAGCACGCGCAGGAGGAGAACGGCCGCACCCTGCGCGAGATTCGGTACGGATCGTTCCGCCGGTCGTTCCAGCTGCCCGCGCACGTCACCAGCGAGGCCATCGCGGCCTCCTACGACGCCGGTGTGCTGACCGTGCGGGTCGCCGGCGCCTACTCCGGGACGCAGGCGCAGCGCATCGCGATCACGAAGTAGTTCGCGACCGGTAGCGGCCAGGTCCGGTGGGCCGACGGCTCCGCCGGATCTGGCGCGTCTAGCACCCGAAGGCAGCGGCGGCATCGATTCCGATGAGCCGCAACAGGTTTACCACCTTGCGATCGAGATCCTTTCCCACCGCGGCGACCGCGGCGATGCCCAGGCTGGCGAACGCGGCGCTGGGCTGGTCCATCGAAAAGACCGCGTTGCCGTCGGCGTCCTCGTAGAGGAGCACCCGCAGCGGCGCGTACAGCAGCGCCCTGGGATCGTGGCGGAACATCGTCTCGGCGATGGTGTGGTTGCCGAGCAGGTACTCCACCGCCTTGGTGGTGTGGCCGGCCAGGCAGAACAGGGGAAGCGCGTCGATGGTGGCGTAGACCATCAGCCCGTTCGGTGCGTTGATGGCGGCGGCCGCGCGCACGTCGTCCCAGCCGCCCCCGCCCTCGATGATCCGCTGCACGGCCGCCCGGTCGACCGGCGGCGCGGCTCGCTCGAAAGCGGTTCTGAGTTCGTCGAATTCCACCCCGGTGACGACGTCGATGCGGTTCATCGGGTGCTGGGCCGCGGTGAATGCGGCCGGTGCAGCGCTGGTCGTCATTGCGACTCCTCACGGTTCGACGGCCCATCCTGGTTCGGTGAATGAACTCCGCACCCGCGAGTGTATGGTTCAGTCAACGAACCCGCAAGGCGTAACATCGGGTCGTGGCCCTTCCCCGCGAATACCCGGCCGAAAGCTGCCCCATCGCGCGGTCCCTGGAGATCGTCGGCGAACGGTGGACGTTGCTCATCCTGCGCGACGCCTTCTACGGGGCCCGGCGGTTCAGCGACCTGCAACGTCATCTCGGCATCCCGAAGGCGGTGCTGTCCGAACGGCTGGGCTTCCTCGTGGAAGAGGGTGTGCTGACCAAGGATTCGGCCGGGTACCGGGTGACGGCCAAGGGCAGGCAGCTGTGGCCGCTGATCTGGTCGATGATCACCTGGGGCAACGACAACTACGTGGACAAGCCCCACCGAAGGAGCTACCGGCACGCGGACTGCGGGGGGACGATCGGTCCGGACCGCGTGTGCCACCGGTGCGCGCAGGTTCCCGACGTCGCCGACATCGTCGCCCACCCGCCGCCGCGACCGCGCAATCCGAGCCGCGACGATCCCGTCAGCCAAGCGCTCCGGCGTCCCCACCGAATGCTGGAGCCGATCTAGCCCCAGCGGGCCAGCAACTCCTTGGCGCGTCCGGCCAGGGCGGCCTGCAGGAACGGCCCGAAGCTGATCCGTGCGACGCCCAGCGGGCCAAACGATGACGGGTCGTCCTGGTCGGGCAGCGCGATCGCGTTCATCGGCAGCGGCAAGTCAATGGCCAAGCGCCGCAACGTGTCCGGGTCATGTCGGCCGACGGGGTAGAGCACGTCGGCGCCCGCGTGAGCGGCCTCGGTCAGGCACGCTATCGCCCGTTCGACGCGGTCGGAATCGTCTCCGTCCTTGCGCAGAAAAAGGTCCGTCCGGGCGTTGATCACTACATGCACCCCGGCCGCGTCGGCTGCCGACCGCAACGCCGCGACCAGTTCGGCGTGTTCGCCGGCCGACCGCAGCCGCTTGCCCTCGCCATGCACGGTGTCCTCGATGTTCAGGCCGACGGCACCCACGCTCAGCAGGCCCTCGATCAGTCGCGCCGCCGGCTGCCCGTAGCCCGATTCGATGTCCACCGACACCGGCACCTCGACGGCGGCCGTGATCTGCGCGACCCGCGTGAGCACGTCGTCGAACGACATGCCCTCCCCGTCCGGTTTGCCGATCGAGTCGGCCAGCGGGTGGCTACCCACCGTCAGCGCGGCGAACCCCGCCTCGATGGCCAAGCGCGCCGACCATGCGTCCCACACGGTCGGCAGGATCACCGGGTTGCCCGGCTGGTGCAGCTCGAGCAACGCCGTCGCGCGCCGGGCGGTGGTTTGGTCTGTCATGGTGTCCGACATTAGGCCGCCGCGGTGGCTACTATCGGGGGCATACTGTGATCCGTGACACCGTCGAGCGCGGGGGAGATCCGAGGAGATCTGTTGACGAGCCCTACCGGCACTGCTGAACTCGCCGAACTGCACGACCTCATCGGCGGCTTGCGGCGGTGCGTGAACTCCCTGCGGGCGCGGTACGGCGAAAGCCCGGCGATGCGCCGCATCGTCATCGACGCCGACCGGATCCTTTCCGACGTCGAATTGCTCGATTCCGACGTCTCCGAATTGGATCTGTCCCGCGCCACCGTGCAGCAGTCCGGCGAGAAAATCGTCATTCCCGACACCCAATACGACAGCGATTTCTGGCGTGATGTCGACGACGAGGGTGTCGGGGGTCACAGCAGGTCCTGACAACACAAGCCCCCCGAAAATGAGGGGGTGCTCTCTGTGTACCCTTCGACCAACAGCCCGTTCGAAGAGGAACACTAGATGAGCGCACCCACGGCGAACCGTCCTGCGTCCGGTGTCTTTTCACCGACGCGCGCCAGCATCCCGCAACGGACCCTACGCACCGACCGGTGGTGGATGTCGCCGCTGCGGATCGACCTGGGCTTCGCCGCATTCCTCATCTATGCGACGGCGCGCGCGTTCCAGCAGAACTACTTCTTCGTCCCGAAGTACCACTACCTGACGCCGTTCTACTCGCCGTGCGTCAGCACGGCTTGCGGGGAGGCGCACGACTTCTGGCCCCAGATCCTGCCGGACGTGTGGTGGCTGCCCTACGCCGCGCTGACCCTGCCGTTCCTGCTGCTGTTCCGGCTGACGTGCTACTACTACCGCGGCGCCTACTACCGCACCGTGTGGCAGTCGCCCACCGCGTGCGCGGTGGCCGAGCCCCGCGTGCACTACACCGGCGAGACCAAGTTGCCGCTGATCATTCAGAACAGCCATCGGTATTTCTTCTACATCGCCGGCATCATCTCGGTGATCAACACCTACGACGCGATCATCGGCTTTCATTCCGACTCCGGTCCGGGCGGCTTCGGCTTCGGGCTGGGCAACCTGATCATGGTCGGCAACGTCGTCATGTTGTGGGTCTACACGTTGTCCTGCCACTCGTGCCGGCACGTCACCGGCGGGCGGCTCAAGCACTTCTCCAAGCACCCTGTGCGGTACTGGATCTGGACCCAGGTCAGCCACATCAACACCCGCCACAAGCTGTACGCCTGGATCACGCTGGGCACGCTGATGCTCACCGACTTCTACATCGCGCTGGTGGCCGGGGGCGCCATTCCCGATCTGAGATTTGTTGGCTGACAAGTCAATTGACGGACGATAAGACTTAGCGAGGGTTTTCATGGTTGATGTCGAGCGGCATGCCTACGACGTAGTCGTCATCGGCGCCGGCGGCGCGGGGCTGCGCGCGGTCATCGAAGCGCGCGAACGCGGCCTGCGGGTCGCGGTGGTGTGCAAATCCCTGTTCGGCAAGGCCCACACGGTGATGGCCGAGGGCGGCTGCGCGGCGTCGATGGGCAACACCAACCCGAAGGACAACTGGAAGACCCACTTCGGCGACACCATGCGCGGCGGGAAGTTCCTCAACAACTGGCGGATGGCCGAGCTGCACGCCAAGGAGGCGCCGGACCGGGTCTGGGAGCTGGAAACGTACGGCGCCCTGTTCGATCGCCTCAAGGACGGCAAGATCAGCCAGCGCAACTTCGGCGGGCACACCTACCCGCGGCTGGCGCACGTCGGAGACCGCACCGGCCTGGAGCTGATCCGCACCATGCAGCAGAAGATCGTGTCGCTGCAGCAGGAGGACCACGCCGAACTCGGCGACTACGAGGCGCGCATCAGGGTGTTCGCCGAGTGCACCATCACCGAACTGATCAAGGACGGTGACGCGATCGCCGGGGCCTTCGGCTACTGGCGCGAGAGCGGCAACTTCGTCCTGTTCGAGGCGCCCGCGGTGGTGCTGGCCACCGGCGGGATCGGCAAGTCGTTCAAGGTGACGTCGAACTCCTGGGAGTACACCGGCGACGGGCACGCGCTCGCCCTGCGCGCCGGCGCCTCGCTGATCAACATGGAGTTCGTCCAGTTCCACCCGACGGGCATGGTGTGGCCGCCCAGCGTGAAGGGGATCCTGGTCACCGAGGGCGTCCGCGGCGACGGCGGTGTGCTGAAGAACTCCGACGGCAAGCGGTTCATGTTCGACTACATCCCGCCCGTGTTCAAGGGTCAGTACGCGGAGACCGAGCAGGAGGCCGACCAGTGGCTCAAGGACAACGACTCGGCCCGTCGCACCCCGGACCTGCTGCCCCGCGATGAGGTCGCGCGCGCGATCAACTCCGAGGTCAAGGCCGGCCGGGGCAGCCCGCACGGCGGGGTCTTCCTCGACATCGCGTCCCGGCTGACGCCGGAGGAGATCAAGCGCCGGCTGCCGTCGATGTACCACCAGTTCAAGGAGCTGGCCGGGGTCGACATCACCAAGGAGCCGATGGAAGTCGGGCCCACCTGCCACTACGTGATGGGCGGCGTCGAGGTGGACGCCGACACGGGAGCGGCCACGGTGCCCGGGCTGTTCGCCGCCGGCGAGTGCTCCGGCGGCATGCACGGCTCCAACCGGCTGGGCGGCAACTCGCTGTCGGACCTGCTGGTGTTCGGGCGGCGCGCCGGCCTGGGGGCCGCCGACTACGTGCGCGCGCTGAGCAGCCGCCCCGCGGTCGCCCAGGACGCCGTCGACGCGGCGGCCAAGAGGGCGCTGGCGCCCTTCGACGGCCCGACCGACGGCGCCCCCGCCGAGAATCCGTACACCTTGCAGCTGGAACTGCAGCAGTCGATGAACGACCTGGTGGGCATCATCCGCAAGTCGGAGGAGATCTCCGAGGCCCTCGGCCGGCTGGACAAGCTCCGCGAGCGGTTCAAGAACATCCGCGTCGAGGGCGGTCGCCAATACAACCCCGGCTGGAACCTGGCCATCGACCTGCGCAACATGCTGCTGGTCAGCGAGTGCGTGGCCAAGGCCGCGCTGGAGCGCACCGAGAGCCGCGGCGGGCACACCCGCGACGACCACCCGTCGATGGATTCGTCGTGGCGCAAGGTGTTGCTGGTGTGCCGGGCAGTCGGCGAGCCCGGCGACCTGGAAGCCGCCGTGATCCCCGACATCAGCATCACGCGGGAGGACCAGACGCCGATGCGGGCCGACCTGCTGGAGCTCTTCGAGATCTCCGAGCTGGAGAAGTACTACACCGACCAGGAGCTGGCCGATCACCCAGGACGGAGAGCTTAATGACCTACAACGCCACCATGCGGGTGTGGCGCGGCGACGACACCGACGGCGCACTGCAGGACTTCACGGTCGAGGTCAACGAGGGCGAGGTGGTGCTCGACATCATCCATCGCCTGCAGCAGACCCAGACGCCCGACCTCGCGGTGCGGTGGAACTGCAAGGCCGGCAAGTGCGGGTCGTGCTCGGCGGAGATCAACGGCTACCCCCGGCTGATGTGCATGACCCGGATGTCGACGTTCGCCGAGGACGAGGTGGTGACCGTCACCCCGCTGCGGACGTTCCCGGTGATCCGCGACCTGGTCACCGACGTGTCGTTCAACTACGAAAAGGCCCGGGAGATACCGTCGTTCGCGCCGCCCAAGGACCTGCAGCCCGGCGAATACCGGATGGCGCAGGCCGACGTGCAGCGGTCGCAGGAGTTCCGCAAGTGCATCGAGTGCTTCCTGTGCCAGAACGTCTGCCACGTGGTCCGCGACCACGAGGAGAACAAGAAGGCGTTCGCGGGCCCGCGCTTTCTGATGCGCATCGCGGAGCTGGAAATGCACCCGCTGGACACGCTGGACCGGCGCAACCAGGCGCAGGAAGAGCACGGCTTGGGCTACTGCAACATCACCAAGTGCTGCACCGAGGTGTGCCCGGAAAACATCAAGATCACCGACAACGCGTTGATCCCGATGAAGGAGCGGGTCGCGGATCGCAAATACGACCCCGTGGTGTGGCTGGGCAACAAGCTGTTCCGCCGTTAAGGGCCCGCCCGCATCGGGTACCCGAACCCGATGCGAGGAACCACCAGCGTCAACGAGATCCGCACCGCGATCCGCGAGCTGTCGGTCCGCGCCGAACTCGCGCACAAGGAAGGCCGGCAGGACGACGCGGCCGAAATCGAGCGGCGCATCGCCGGCTACCGGGAAGAACTGGGCCACCGCCCCTAGGCGCCCGCGCTCATGCGCCGAGACTGCGCCCAGCGCGCCGCATCGGCGGCATGACACGCGCTGAGCGCAGGATCGATGCGGCCCAAGGCCGTCAGACGCCGAGTCGGCGCAATTCGCTGCGGTGAAAGACGATCGGCGCCACTGCGGCATCCACCGTGACCTGCGTGACCCGCAGCACGACGATCGTGTGGTCCCCGGCCGGGATCAGTTGCTCGATCGCGCTTTCCAGCCATAGCCCGGTGCCCTTGATGAAGACCGCACCGGTTTCGCTGGATACCGTCTCCAAGCCGGCGAACCTGTCGCCCGTCTTGGCGGCCAGCGTGCGCACGGCCACGTCATGGGCCTCACCCAGCACGCTGATGCCCAGCATCGGCACGCCCTTGAGTTTCGGCCAGGTCGTCGACGTGTTCTGCACGCAGAACGAAACCAACGGCGGTTCCAGCGAGACGGGGACAAAGGTGCTGGCCGCCAAGCCTTCACGCACACCATCGACTTGGGCCGCGATGGCCACCACTCCGGTGGGGAAGTGGCCGAACGCTTCACGCAGCGACGACGGCGTGAGATTGCTGTTCGAATTCACCGGACTTCATTGCTCCTTGAGCCGAGAACGGAATTCTCGCCCCCGACCCTACCTTGCCGAATATCCATGGGCCGAAGCCACATCCGGATGCGCCCGCAATCTGCTCTTCCACGCGTTGCGACCGTAGACCGGGTAAATCGGGTCCGACGGGTCGTGTTCCCTGTCGGCGAGCGCGGCTAGGTCCGCGGGCAGCGAGAGCAGCGGCAGCCGCGCGTCCAGGCGCGGGTTGAAGAAGTAGGGCACCGAGATCCGCTCGGTCGCCGGCCCGTCGAGGTTCACCCGGTGCTCGGTGGCGCGGAGGTAGCCGCCCGTCGCCACCTCGAGCAGTTCGCCGATGTTGACGATGAACGCGCCCGGCACGGGCGGCACGTCGATCCAGCCGTCGGCGCCACCCCGGGCGCGTCGCACCTGGAGCCCGCGGCTGCCCGGCTCGGCCAACAGCAGCGTCAGCACGCCGGCGTCGCGGTGCGGGCCCACCCCCTGCGAGCCGGCCGCGCGGGCGGGATAGCGGATGAGCTTGATCAGCGTGGCCGGCGCGTCGGCGAACGCCGCGTCGAAGACGTCGGGCGCGCTGCCCAGCGAGGCGGCCCAATGCCGCAGCAGGGTGCGGGCCACCGCGGACAGCGCGGCGTCCCACTCGGCGATGATCCCGGGCAACTCCGGCAGGGCCTCGGGCCACTGATTCGGGCCCTGCAGCCACAGGTAGTCCGGCTTGCCGGGGCCGCCGATCGGGGCGCGCTCGGGCCCGATGTCGATCTGCTCGCGCCAGTCCACCCGGCCCCGGGTCAGCTCGCCGCCCAGCCGCGTATAGCCACGGAAATGCGGGCTGCGCACCATGGCGATGGCGTCCTTGCCGGCGTCCGGCAGGTCGAACAGGCGCCGCGCCGCGTCGAGCACCCTGCCCACCAGCGCGTCCGCCACGCCGTGGCCGATCAGGTAGAAGAACCCGACCTCGTGGGCGGCGGCCCGCAGCCCTTCCCGCAGCGGTGCCTCAGGCGCCCGAAGATCGACCACGGGCAGCGACGTGACGCGTCTCACGTCGCTCGCCGGCGCTTCGTCCCCGCAGGTCAGGGGGGCGATATCAGACTTCCCAACCGGTTGGTTAGTTAGACGCTGCAATGTAGCTCACACTCGCTTTGCGTTGGCGCAAATAACGGATATATTTTAGGGCAGTTACTGGTGGGTAACTTAGACCTAGTACCCAACCACAAGTGGCATTCTCAACGAGGAGGAACGTAGTGAGCCACTACAAGAGCAACGTCCGTGACCAGGTGTTCAACCTGTTCGAAGTCTTCGGCGTTGACAAGGCTTTAGGCCAGGGCGAGTACAGCGACCTGGACGCCGACACCGCACAGGAGATGCTGACCGAGATCAGCCGGCTGGCCGAGGGGCCGGTCGCGGAATCGTTCGTCGAGGGTGACCGCAACCCACCGGTTTTCGACCCCGAGACCCACTCGGTGACGTTGCCGGAGAATTTCAAGAAGTCGGTACGCGCGGTGCAGGAGGCCGGCTGGGACAAGGCCGGCATCGACGAGGCGCTGGGCGGCATGCCGATGCCCAAGGCGCTGGTATGGGCGCTGCACGAGCACATCCTCGGCGCCAACCCGGCGGTGTGGATGTACGCCGGCGGCGCCGGCTTCGCCAACGTCATCTACCACCTCGGCACCGAGGAGCAGAAGCGGTGGGCCGTGCTCTGCGCGGAGCGCGGTTGGGGCGCGACCATGGTGCTCACCGAGCCGGACGCCGGTTCGGACGTGGGCGCCGGCCGCACCAAGGCCGTCCAGCAGGAGGATGGCTCCTGGCACATCGACGGTGTCAAGCGGTTCATCACCTCCGCCGACTCCGACGACCTGTTCGAGAACATCGTGCACCTGGTGCTGGCCCGCCCCGAGGGCGCCGGCCCCGGAACCAAGGGCCTGTCGCTGTTCATCGTGCCCAAGTTCCTGTTCGACCCCGAGACCGGCGAGCCGGGCGAGCGCAACGGCGTGTTCGTCACGAACGTCGAGCACAAGATGGGCTTGAAGGTCTCGGCGACGTGTGAGCTGTCGTTCGGCCAGCACGGCGTGCCCGCCAAGGGCTGGCTGGTCGGCGAGGTGCACAACGGCATCGCCCAGATGTTCGACGTCATCGAGATGGCCCGCATGATGGTCGGCACCAAGGCGATCGCCACGCTGTCGACGGGCTACCTCAACGCGCTGGAATACGCCAAGGAGCGCGTGCAGGGCGCCGACATGACCCAGATGACCGACAAGACCGCACCGCGGGTGACGATCACGCATCACCCCGATGTGCGCCGGTCGCTGATGACCCAGAAGGCCTACGCCGAGGGTCTGCGGGCGCTGTACCTCTACACCGCGACCTACCAGGACGCGGCCGTGGCCGCGGCGCTGCACGGGGTGGACGCCGACCTGGCGGTCAAGGTCAACGACCTGATGCTGCCGGTGGTCAAGGGCGTGGGCTCCGAGCAGGCCTACGCGAAGCTGACCGAGAGCCTGCAAACGTTGGGCGGGTCCGGCTTCCTGCAGGACTACCCGATCGAGCAGTACATCCGGGACTCCAAGATCGACTCGCTGTACGAGGGCACCACGGCCATCCAGGCGCAGGACTTCTTCTTCCGCAAGATCGTCCGCGACAAGGGTGTGGCGCTGGCCCACGTGTCGGGTGAGATCCAGAAGTTCGTGGACAGCGAGTCCGGCAACGGCCGGCTCAAGACCGAGCGCGAGCTGCTGGGCAAGGCACTGGCCGACGTCCAGGCCATGGCCGCCAGCCTGACCGGCTACCTGATGGCGGCCCAGGAGGACGTCACCAGCCTGTACAAGGTGGGCCTGGGTTCGGTGCGCTTCCTGATCAGCGTCGGCGACCTGGTCATCGGCTGGTTGCTGCAGCGTCAGGCGGCGGTGGCCGTGGCGGCGCTGGACGCCGGCGCCAGCGGCGCCGAGCGGTCGTTCTACGAGGGCAAGGTCGCCGTGGCGTCGTTCTTCGCCAAGAACTTCCTGCCGCTGCTGGCCGGTACCCGTGAGGTCATCGAGACGCTGGACAACGACATCATGGAGCTCGACGAGGCCGCGTTCTAAGCCGGAAAACGCCGAAATCCCCCCGTTCTGTGGAACGGGGGGATTTTGCGTTTGGCGATGCCAGGGCGCGCGCACGATAAAGGCCGCCGCTGGATCCCCTCACTCCAGCGGCGGCCGGTCTAGCAACGCCCGTCCGCGCTGACGGCCGCTTGACCCAAGGGATGCCCCGTATTGCCGTCGGGGTCGGGGGGTCAGACCGCAACACGGGGCTATCCGGACCGTCGAGTACCCCGCACCCGGCATTCGTAACCGGTTGTGACCGATTTCATCCGGGGAAGGTCAGGCCTGAAGGATCGCGGCCACACCCTGGCCGCCGGCGGCGCAGATCGAAATCAGCGCCCGGACGGTTCCGCCGCCCTGCTGTTCGGCCTTCTTCTCGGCCAGCTGCTTGGCGGCCTGGGCCAGGATCCGCCCGCCGGTGGCGGCGAAGGGATGGCCGGCGGCCAGCGAGGAGCCGCTCACGTTGAGCTTGGATCGGTCGATCGAGCCGAGCGCCGCGTCGAGCCCCAGCCGCTCCTTGCAGTACTCCTCGGATTCCCAGGCCTGCAGATGCGCCAGCACCACCGACGCGAACGCCTCGTGAATCTCGTAGAAGTCGAAATCCTGCAGGCTGAGCCCGTTTCTCGCCAGCAGCCGGGGCACCGCGTAGGTCGGCGCCATCAGCAGCCCGTCGCGCCCGTTGACGTAGTCGACCGCGGCGGTCTCGGCGTCAACCAGGTAGGCCAGCGGGGTCAGCGAGTGGGCGGCCGCCCAGTCCTCGCTGGCCAGCAGCGCGACCGACGCGCCGTCCGTCAGCGGCGTCGAATTGCCCGCCGTCATCGTGGCGTCGCCGTTCTTCACCCCGAAGACGGGGCGCAGCGTCGCCAGCTTCTCGGTGCTCGCGTCGGGCCGCAGGTTGTCGTCGCGGTAGAGCCCCAGGAACGGCGTGACCAGGTCGTCGAAGAAGCCGCGGTCGTAGGCGGCGGCCATGTTGCGGTGGCTGGCCACGGCCAGCGCGTCCTGGTCGACGCGTTTGATGCCCATCTGCTTGGTGGTGATGGCGGCGTGCTCGCCCATCGACAGCCCGGTGCGCGGCTCGCTGTTGGCCGGGATCTCGATTCCGAGGGTGGCCGGCAGCGTGCCGACCAGCCGGAGGCGCTGCAGGTTCGACTTGGAGCGACGCAGTTTTAGCAGCTGGCGACGAAGGTTGTCGCCCAGCCCGATCGGTGGGTCGGATGTGGTGTCCACCCCGCCGGCCGCGGCGACCTCGTAGCGGCCGGACGCCACGCCGTCGGCCGCGGCGATCGCCGCCTGCAGCCCGGTGCCGCAGGCCTGCTGGATGTCGAACGCCGGCGTGTACGACGACAGCTCGGAACCCAGCACGCATTCGCGGGTCAGGTTGAAGTCGCGGCTGTGCTTGAGCACCGCGCCACCGACGACCACGCCGAGCCGCTCGCCGGCCAGCCCGTACCTGTCCACCAGCCCGTCCAGGGCCGCGGTGAACATGTCCTGGTTGGACGCCTCGGCGTAGGCGCCGTCGGACCTCGCGAACGGAATGCGATTGCCGCCCAGCACCGCGACGGGTCGCCTGGTCTTGTTGTCAGGGGCCACTTTTCTCTCCGTGTATCTCCGGGTACACCAGTCTTGAACCGGCCGTTAGAGGCCATACTACCCACTGTTCTTACTCTGAAGTAAGTTCGTCCCGATACGGTTGGCCTGATACCGCACTACCCATGGAAGGCAGCAGCTCAGTGGCTCCCAAGCGCTCGTCGGATCTGTTCTCGCAGGTCGTCAACTCCGGGCCCGGATCGTTTCTGGCAAAGCAACTCGGCGTCCCGCAGCCCGAGACGCTTCGCCGTTACCGCCCCGGCGATCCGCCGTTGGCCGGCTCGCTGCTGATCGGCGGTGAGGGCCGGGTGGTCGAGCCGCTGCGGGCGGCCCTGGACAAGGACTACGACGTCGTGGGCGCCAACCTGGGCGGCCGCTGGGCCGATCAGTTCGCCGGCCTGGTTTTCGACGCCACCGGGATCACCGCGCCGGCCGGGCTGAAGGCCCTGCACGAGTTCTTCACCCCGGTGCTGCGCAACCTCGGCCACAGCGCGCGCGTCGTCGTGGTCGGCACCACGCCCGACGCCGCCGGCAGCACCGACGAGCGCATCGCGCAGCGGGCGCTGGAGGGCTTCACCCGCTCGCTGGGCAAGGAACTGCGCAACGGCGCCACCGTGCAACTGGTGTACCTGTCGCCGGCCGCCAAACCCGCGGCCACCGGCCTGGAATCCACGATGCGGTTCATCCTGTCGGGCAAGTCGGCGTACGTCGACGGCCAGGTCTTCTACGTCGGCGAGGCCGACTCGACGCCGCCGGCCGACTGGGACCGGCCGCTGGACGGCAAGGTCGCGGTCGTGACCGGCGCCGCCCGCGGCATCGGCGCCTGCATCGCCGAGGTGTTCGCCCGCGACGGCGCCCGCGTGGTGGCGATCGACGTGGAGTCCGCCGCCGACGCCCTGGCCGAAACCGCCAGCCGGGTCGGCGGCACCCCGCTGTGGCTCGACGTCACCGCCGACGACGCCGTCGACAAGATCACCGAGCACCTGCGCGACCACTACGCCGGCCATGCCGACGTCCTGGTCAACAACGCCGGCATCACCCGCGACAAGCTGCTGGCCAACATGGACGACGCCCGCTGGGACGCCGTGCTGGCCGTGAATCTGCTTGCCCCGCAACGGCTTACCGAAGGCCTGGTCGGCAACGGCAGCATCGGCGAAGGTGGCCGGGTGATCGGCCTGTCGTCGATGGCCGGCATCGCCGGCAACCGCGGGCAGACCAACTACGCGACCACCAAGGCCGGGATGATCGGCCTGACCCAGGCGCTGGCGCCGGGGCTGTATGAGAAGGGCATCACGATCAACGCCGTCGCACCGGGATTCATCGAGACCCAGATGACCGCCGCCATCCCGCTGGCCACCCGGGAGGTGGGCCGCCGGATGAACTCGCTGCTGCAGGGCGGGCAGCCGGTGGACGTCGCCGAGACGATCGCCTATTTCGCCAGCCCGGCCTCGAACGCGGTGACCGGCAACGTCATTCGGGTCTGCGGCCAGGCGATGCTGGGCGCGTAGGGTTGCCGAGGAGAACGCGATGAACCAGCCAAGCGGCCTGAAGAACATGCTGCGCGCGGCGGCCGGGGCCCTGCCGCTGGTGCCCCGCTCGGACCAGCTGCCCACCCGCACGGTGGCCGTGGACGAGCTGCCGATCGACCAGGCGAACGTGGCCGAGTACGCGGGGGTCACCGGGCTGCGCTACGGCAATCACGTGCCGCTGACCTACCCGTTCACGTTGACCTTTCCCGCGATGATGTCGCTGGTGACCGGCTTCGACTTCCCCTTCGCGGCAATGGGCGCGGTGCACACCGAGAACCGCATCGCGCAGTACCGCCCGATCGCGGTGACCGACACCGTCGGCGTGCGCGTGCACGCCGAGAACCTGCGCGAGCACCGCAAGGGCCTGCTGGTCGACCTGGTGACGGACGTCAGCGTCGGCAACGAGGCGGCGTGGCACCAGGTGACCACCTTCCTGCACCAGCAGCGGACCAGCCTGTCCGACGAGCCCAAACCGCCGCCGCAGAAGCAGCCGAAGCTGCCGCCGCCCAGCACCGTGCTGCGGGTGAGCGCCGGCCAGATTCGCCGCTACGCCGTCGTCGGCGGCGACCACAACCCCATCCACACCAACCCGATCGCCGCCAGGCTGTTCGGGTTCCCGACGGTGATCGCACACGGGATGTTCAGCGCCGCAGCGGTTTTGGCCAACATCGAGGCCCGGTTTCCCGACCAGGTGCAGTATTCGGTGCGGTTCGGCAAGCCGCTGGTGCTGCCCGGCACGGCCGGGCTGTACATCGACGAGGGCGATGACGGCGGCTGGGACCTCTCGCTGCGCAACGTCGCCAAGGGCTACCCCTATCTGACCGGCAGCGTGCGGGCCCTCTAGCGCCCTTCAGGCGGGCCGGCGGCCGAGCGCCAGCACCTTCAATCCGTATGAGGCGCAAGCGGTCAGCAGGAACAGCAGGAACAGCCACAGCGGCGGATGGGCGAGCTCCCAGACGAAGATCGCGGCCCAGATCGGCGAATCCTGGGTGACCGCGAGCACGCCGGCGGCCCCCGCCAGCGACACCGCCGGCGTGTGCAGGCTCGTCCCCGCCGCCCAGTTGATCGCCAGCACCAGCGCCGACCCGGCCGCCGCGCCCGTGGCCAACGACGGCGTGAGCATCCCGCCCGCCCCGCCCGCGCGCAGGAACAGGGCCGTCAGCAGCGGTTTGAGGACAAGGATGATCACGGCCGTCGACAGCGTCATGCCGCTGGCGAGGCTGACGGTCAGGATGCTGCGGCCGTTGCCCGGCAACTCCGGCCACCAATGCGAGCAGACGCCCATCACCAGGCCCGCGGCGGCCAGCGCCGGGATCAGCACCCACGTCCGCATCACCCGGGCCGGTCGCGCCGCGGCCATCAGCCGGTTGAACGCCAGGCCCACCGCGAGGGTCAGCGGCGCGAGCATCAGCCCGTGCGCCGTCAGCAGGTACGACGACTCCGCGCTCGGCCAGGCCAGGGTGGGGTGGTCGTGCGTGGCGGCCGAGCAGGTCGCGACGGCCACGCTGGACGTCAGCAACGCCGCGCCCACCGCCCGCGGATGCCAGGTGTTCAGCATGATCCGCACGGCGAACAGCGCGCCGGCCAGCGGGACGGCATAGACCGCGCCGAGCCCGGCGCCGGCCGCGCACGCCAGCAACACCTGGCGGTCGCGGGCGGACAGCCGCTTCAACCATGCGGTGCCGAAATCGCCGAGGGCCGCGGCGAACTGGCGCGGGGCGCCCTCCCGGCCCAGGGATGCCCCGGAGCCGACGAGCAGCACCTGCAACACGGCGTCGACGCTCCACGCCAGCCGCGGGATCCGCTCGCGGTCGGCGACGGTCCGCGCGAGCGGCGGCACCTCGGTGCTGCGGCGCAGCATCCACCAGCCCAATCCGGCCAGCGCGCCGCCGGCCATCGGCCCCAGGACGCGCCGCACCGGGCTGCTGCCGGCGATCCCGGTGAGCAGCGTGCCGAAGCTGTAGTGGTAGGTGGCGTGCTCGACGAAGCGCAGCACCGCCGTGGTCGCCAGCCCGGCGACCCCGGCCAGCAGCCCCACGATGACCACCGCGCAGAAGAAGTCGACGTTGCGCCGGGGCCGTCGAGCCGAGGGGGCCACCCCACGAATGTATTGGCTAGCCGGCTCATCCGGCTTGTGAGGCGGCTTCCCGGTCCTCCGGCGTGCCCCGCAGGCCGTGCCAGAACAGGTCGATCATCAATTCGGCGGCCTCGTCGACGCCGACATCCCCGGTGGACAGCCGGTTGGCCATCGCCTCGCCCGCGCCCACCAGCGCCACCGCCATCATCTGATACTCGGCGTCCGACCGCGGGGTGCGGCTGCCGGCCCGCATCAGCTCGGCGACCAGTTCGATGATCTGCTCGCGCCCGTCGCGGACGGTGTGCGCAAACGCCTGGGAGCTGATGGCCTGGGTGTACATCACGATCCAGGACGCGCGGTTGGAGTCGATGTAGCGCATGAACGACCCGATGGCGTTGCCCAGCAGGTCTTTGGGGCTTTGGCTGAAGTCGATGTCGGCGCGCACCGCGTCGATGAACCGCCCCAGCTCACGATCCAGGCAGGCGCCGAACAGGTCTTCCTTGGAGCCGTAGTAGAGGTACAGCATGGGTTTGGAGATCTCGGCCGCGGCGGCGATGGCGTCCATCGACGTCTCGTGGTAGCCGTTGACGGAGAACAACTGCACCGCGGCGTCGAGCATCTGCTGTTCGCGGACGGCACGGGGTAGCCGCTTGGTACCACCCGCCATACTGCTGCCCTTTCACCCTCTTCGGGCCCCGCTATCTGACTACAGGGTAACGACGACGCGGCGTCCTAGTGGCCACACGTTCGATTGGTGCCCTTCATCGTCGCCACCCGCACCAGCGAGTCGTTGACCGCCGGCATCGGCAGGTCGCCCGCGTCGACCGCCTTTTGCAGGCGGTCCAGGACCGCGGGCACCTCGTCGGTGGTGACCCACAGCGCGACGTCGGTGCCGGCCTGCAGCGTGCGCAGCACCGCCTCCGGCACGGGGTAGCGATCGGAGATCGCGGCCATGCTGGAGACGTCGTCGCTGAACACCGGCCCGTTGAACGGCGGCGCGTTGTAGCCGGTGCCGGTGCGCAGCATTTGGACCGCGGCGCGGCTCAGGCTGGCCGGGTCGGCGCCGGTGAGCCCGGGGACCTGCAGGTGACCGACCATCACGGCGACCGGCGTCGCGGTCACCAGCGTGCGGTACGGCACCAGGTCGACGTTCTGCAGCTCGCTCAGCGGTGGGGTCACCACACCCCCGGTGTGCGAGTCGCCGGAGCCGTGCCCGTGCCCGGGGAAGTGCTTGAGGACCGGCAGCAGCCCGGCTTCCCGCAGGCCCTGCGCGTACGCCCCCGCGTAGGCGGTGACGGTTTGCGGATCCGCGCTGAACGAGCGGTCGCCGATCACGGCGTCGCCGGGCTCGTCGCTGACGTCGACGTCCGGGGCGAAGTCGACGGTGATGCCCAGGTCGCGCATCTTCCTGCCGCGCTCGGCCGCCAGGTCGTGGACCTGCTGCGGCGTCTGGGTCTGCGCCAGCACCCGGGCCGACGGGGCCGTCCCGATCAGGGACTTCAACCGCGACACCCGGCCGCCCTCCTCGTCGACGCCGACCGCCAGCGGCAACGGGCCGGCGCTGCGCACGATGTCGGCCAGCGGGCCCTTGAAGAGGGACAGGTCCGTCCAGCCGCCGACGAAGATGCCGCCGACGTGGTAGCGGGTGACCACCGCGCGGGCGTCGTCGGCGTCTTTCACCCCGACCATCAGCAGCTGCGCCAGCTTGTCGCGGGTCGACAGGGCGGCCGGGACGGCGGTCG
>NZ_LZJH01000048.1:0-176504 GCF_001666745.1 Mycobacterium sp. E2699
GGCAAATCGGGCCGCCGCCCCCGGTATCGAGTGCGCCCGCCCCGATCATCCGGTGACCGGCACGTAGCGCGCGACCCCCCCGTGCGGCAGGATGAGGAGCGTCATCGTCGGTGGAAGGGCCCGTGGGAGTTAGCTTGCGTCACGACCTCAGCGCCGAGACGGTGCCGGACTAGATGCCGGCCCGCCGGCACCCCTATTTCGCATACGGGTCGAATCTGTGTGTCACGCAGATGGCGATGCGCTGCCCCGGGGCGGCGGATCCCCGGCCGGCGGTGCTGGCGGACCACGACTGGCTGATCAACCAGCGCGGCGTGGCAACCGTCGAGCCATTCGCCGGCGCCCAGGTGCACGGGGTGCTCTGGCAAATCTCCGACGACGATCTGGCGACGCTCGACGGCGCCGAGGGCGTGCCGGTGCGCTACCGGCGCGACCGGCTGACCGTCCATACGGGTCAGGGCCCGTCGCCGGCATGGGTCTACATCGACCACCGCGTGGATCCGGGCCCGCCCCGACCGGGATACCTGCCCCGGATCATCGACGGCGCCGTGCATCACGGGCTGCCGCAACGCTGGGTCGACTTTCTGCGCCGGTGGGATCCCGCCCGCTGGCCCCGACCGCTGACCGCGAAAACCCCGGCCCCGCAATCGCTTTCCGAAGTGTTGCGCGATCCGGGAGTGATCGAGGAGAGTCGGCTGCGATCGCGTTTCGGTTTTCTCGCCATCCACGGTGGCGGTCTGGAGGAGATGACCGACGTGATCGCCGAACGGGCCGCCGAGGCGGCCGGGGCGTCGGTGTACGTGCTGCGGCACCCCGACCGCTACCCGCACCACCTCCCGTCGGCGCTCTATGACCCCGCCGAGTCGCCGCGGCTGGCCGAGTTTCTCGACCACGTCGACGTCGCTGTCTCGCTGCACGGCTACGGGCGCATCGGGCGCGGCACCCAACTGCTCGCCGGGGGACGCAACCGCGCGCTGGCGGCCCACCTGGCCCGCCACGTCCGGCTGACCGGGTATCAGGTCGTCACCGACATCGACGACATCCCGCCGGAACTGCGGGGCCTGCATCCCCGCAACCCGGTCAACCGGGTACGCGACGGCGGGACGCAGCTGGAGCTGTCGGCCCGGGTCAGGGGGCTCAGTCCGCGCAGCCCGCTGCCCGGCGACGACGGCTTGTCGCCGGTCACCACCGCCCTGGTGCGCGGGCTGGCGGCCGCGGCCCGGTCCTGGTAAGTAGTTGGATCCGTCGAACGGAGGTTGTTGGTGGACAAGGATTTTCGATTCGGGTTGAGCATGCGCTTCTACAAGTCGCGCGCCGCACTGGTCGACAAGGTGAAGCGAGCGGAAGATCTCGGATACGACATCCTTTGCGTGCCAGACCATCTCGGCGCGGCCGCACCGTCGCCGACGCTGACCGCGGTCGCGATGGTGACAAGCAGGATCAAACTCAGCATGTACGTGCTCAACGCCGCGTTCTACAAGCCGGCCTTGCTCAGCCGCGACCTTCAGGCCCTGGACCTGCTCAGCGACGGCCGCCTCGAGATCGGGCTCGGCACTGGCTATGTCAAAGAGGAATTCGAGGCCGCCGAGCTGTCGTACCCCAG
The DNA here is from genome assembly GCF_001666745.1 of Mycobacterium sp. E2699. NCBI lineage: Bacteria > Bacillati > Actinomycetota > Actinomycetes > Mycobacteriales > Mycobacteriaceae > Mycobacterium > Mycobacterium sp. E2699. The sequence continues at coordinate 1,601 of NZ_LZJH01000048.1, forward strand.
CGCCGGGGCCCGGGTCGACTACCTCGCGCACATGACGACCTACCTGAAGGAGCACCACCCGACCACGCCGATCCTCATCGCGGGCAACGGGGATCGGGTGCTGACCATCGCCGCTCGGCAAGCCGACATCATCGGGCTGACCGGCGCCCGGGTCCGAGACGTCGAAGACCCGCTGGCCGAACGCATCGGGTTCGTCCGCGCCGCGGCCGGCGACCGGTTCGAGCCGCTGGAGCTGAACATGGTGATCACGGCGATGCCGCGCGAAGGCGAGACCGAACCCGACTTGAGAATGACCCGCCAGTACGCACCCGACCTCTCCGAAGAGCAGTTGCTGTCGATGCCGTCGGTGCTCAGCGGGTCACCGCGCGAGATGGCCGACACGTTGTCCGGGCTCCGGGATAAGTACGGGCTGACCAGCTTCACCGTGCAGGACAACAACCTGGACGCCTTCGCGAAGGTCATCGCCGAGCTGCGCTGATTCGGGCTGTCAGCCCGCGCGACGATGCGTGTCACCGCGCGGTGTCACGACCTCCAGCAAGTCGTCGGACCGCGCCATGACACGGGTTCCGAACCTGCGGCTGGTGTGCTCGATGGTCTTGCGCAGCCACTCGGCTTCATCCTGGGACGCCAGTTCGAGGCGCATCCGCCGCACGCGCAGCGGGATCATCCGCAACGAAATCTTCTCCCCACCAACGGGATCGAAATCGGCCAGATACAGCAGCCTGAGGTCGCCGCGGAACGGCTCGTGCCCGCCGATGCCCTCGTAGTCGTCAATGACGTCACCGCAGCCATACAGGATCGGACTGCCGCGGTATATCTCGATCGGCCTGGGATGGTGCGAGGAATGTCCGTGCACGATGTCGATGCCGGCATCGATCAGCCGGTGCGCGAACGCGATTTCGCTCGGTGCCAGCGCGTAGCCCCAGTTGGAGCCCCAATGCACCGAGACGATCGCGACATCGCCCTCGCGCCTGCGCGCCAGCACCTCCGCGGCCACCTCATCGGCGACGTCCCGCAGCGACGGATCCCGGACCAGCCACACCCCGGGCCGGTCGTGGCGTGCGGCCCAGGATTCAGGGACGCCGGCCGACTTCATCGCCACCGAGCCGATCAGCGCCCGGTGTTCACCGTGAGCGTTGACCACCGCGTGGCGGCGTGCGGTGGCCAAGTCGATGCCCGCACCCACGCCCTGTATGCCCGCCGCGGTGAGCGCCGCCAGCGTGTCGGTCAACCCTTGATAGCCGAAGTCGAGGATGTGGTTGTTGGCCAGGGCGCACACGTCCGGCCGCAACACAGTCAGGGCCGGTGTGTTATCCGGGTGCATTCGGTAACAAACCGTTTTGTGCTCGGCGAATTCTCCGGCGGCGGTGATCGTCGTCTCGAGGTTGATCAGTCGGACGTCGGGCGCGGCGTCGTCGAGCAGCGCCAGCACCTCGCCCCAGGGCCACCGCCAATCCACCGGGCGCGGGATCGGCCCGTTCGTGCGCTCGGCCAGCCGGACGTATCCGCGCGCATCACGCAAATGCGGTTCACGTAACTCCGGGTCGCCCGGATGAGGCAGGATCTGATCGACGCCGCGCCCCAGCATGACGTCACCGCCCAGGAGCACCGTCACCGCACCGGAATTTCGCGGGGGACGCGACGACGCATCCGCCTCCATCGCGCCGACCCTAACCGGTCGGCGACCGCCGGTCAGGAGGCGTTGGTCCCGACCGGGAGTGGTCTTAAGGCCCTTCGGCGGACGGGCACGTCGCGCCACACTCGGGGCATGACGAAACTGGGCGACAGCGCTGATGGCAGGCGTCCGTTGGCCCGGCGGCTCGCATCGTTACGCGGCAGCATGAGGGTGTTCGATGATCGCGCCGACGCCGGCCGGCACCTGGCCGAACGCCTGAGCTCCTTACGCGGCAAGGACATTGTGGTGCTGGGCCTGCCGCGTGGCGGGGTGCCGGTCGCCTTCGAGGTCGCCAAGGCACTGCGGGCGCCGCTGGATGTTCTGGTGGTGCGCAAGTTGGGCGTGCCGTTTCAGCCCGAACTCGCGTTCGGCGCCATCGGCGAGGACGGGGTGCGGGTGACCAACGACTCCGTGGTGGCCGAAGCCGACCTGTCCGAGGAGGAGATGGCGCGGGTCGAAGCGGAGCAGCGCGCCGAGCTGGCGCGTCGCTCGGAACGCTTCCGCCGTGGCCACGACCGCATCCCCATTGCGGGACGGATCGCGGTGATCGTCGACGACGGAGTGGCGACCGGCGCCACCGCCAGGGCCGCCTGCGAGGTGGCGCGCGCGCAGGGCGCAAGCAGGGTGATGCTGGCGGTTCCCATCGGCGGGCGCGATATCTTCGCCAGATTCGACGGATACGCGGACGAGGTCGTCTGCCTCGAGACGCCCGCGTTTTTCTTCGCCGTCGGCCAGGGCTATTGCAACTTCACCCAGACCTCCGACGACGAAGTGATCGCGCTGCTTGACCGTGCGCGGGCGGGGTTTCGCGAAACCGAGGGCGCCGGCACACCTGCCGATCCGCCGCTTCGTGACGAGGAGGTCCGGGTGAGCGCCGGGCCGACGTTGCTGGCCGGACATCTGACGATCCCGGAACGACCGGTCGGTGTGGTGGTATTCGCTCACGGTAGTGGGAGCAGTCGCCATAGCCCCCGCAACCGCCACGTGGCCGAGGTTTTGAACGCGGCGGGCCTTGCCACCCTGCTGTTCGACCTGCTCACCCCGGACGAGGAACGCAACCGCGCCAACGTTTTTGACATCGAGCTGCTGGCGCGGCGGCTCGTGGACGTCACCGGATGGCTGGCCAGCCAGCCCGATACCGCGGCCCTGCCGGTCGGCTACTTCGGTGCCAGCACCGGGGCCGGTGCGGCACTGGTCGCGGCCGCCGATCCTCGCGCGGGGGTCGCGGCGGTGGTGTCCCGCGGCGGCAGGCCCGACCTGGCAGGCGCGGCGCTGACCAAAGTTGTGGCACCGACATTGTTGATCGTGGGCGGTCACGACGACGTGGTACTGGGATTGAATCGACAGGCCCAGGCCATGATGCGGGTCGAGTGCCAGCTGACCATCGTTCCCGGCGCCACCCACCTCTTCGAAGAGCCGGGAACGCTCGAGCGAGTCGCGGTGTTGGCCCGCGACTGGTTCATCGATCACCTAACCCGCGCGGCCGTGGGCGCGCAACCGTAACGCGGGGCACGAAAAGCCATGGAGCAAAGGTGCTATGGGGATGGAACCCGGTTGCCTGGTACGGACAGCGCCGTCCTCTGCGCGTCACCGCGACGCCGCACTCGCGCCTCCACAACCGGGCCTGCGGAAGCGATGCGCCGGAAGGGCCCCTTTGGCGACCGGGGAAGGCGCCGAGAACGATCACCGAGATAGCAAGGCCGGTAAGGGAGAACAATGGTCGTCGATCCAGAGTGCGCTCGCTGCAAGCAACCCATCGGGCCGGGATGGCTGTACCTGATCGCGCATCGCCGCGGCCAATCACAGGTGGCCGAAGACGACGCGGTCCTCATCCACCTGCCCGATGAATGCCCACGGCTCGGGGAGCATGTTCCCCGCAGCTAGCCGAATTTCGCGGCGATGGGTCAACTCCGTTGAAGAGCAACGTAATCAAGGCGCGATCGGAGAGTCAGTACATCACGATGCCGACCACGGCTAAACGCCGGCATCCGGCCATACGGCGGAAGCTCGATCGCACGAACCGGATCTCACCCAGCAACCACCGCACCGGAGAAGAAAACCAAGACATGACCTTCGGCCCTCGCGAACAGCGGCCCGACCGCACGACACTGCACATCATGACCGCACACGACGACACCGCCCAAACCTGGCGCGACGTGGCCGACCAGCTCACCGCCGAGCAGATCGCCCAGCTCGAGGGCCTGGAACGCGACGAACCGCAGACGTTGCTCGAAATGGCGCGACAGTGGGCGGCCAAGAACATGACAACTGGGATGCCATTCGGCGATGTCGCGCCGCCCGACGGAGCGGTGCGGACGTTCGACTGGCAGCTTGACAGCACTTGGTTCCGCGACTTCGAGGGCACCGCGCGCCGCGGCGGGCCGGCCCGCGTTCAAATCTGCGGCCGACAGCAGGCCGACGGCTCCACGCGGCGGTGGATCGCCGTGCATACCCGCCACCTGGCGGCGCTGGATCCACCGTCGGCCCGCGAGCTGGCGGCCGCGCTGAGCGAGGCGGCCGACGAGATGGAGCGCCTCAGTGGCCGACACAACCCGGGGAGCAACTCATGAGCACCCACTACGGCACCGGCCCGGCGCCCGGCGAGTACAGCGGGGAGGACGACAACCAGCTGCAGCCCGAGGACACCTTGATCGACCGCGGCATGGACGACATCCTCGACGAGGGCTATTCGCCGCCCGAGCGACCGTATGGACGCGGCGCCTTCGGCCCGTCCGAAACCATGGACCAGCTGCTCGCCGAGGAAGAGCCAGATCCGGCATCGCGAATCGACGTCTTGCTCGATGAGACCGAGCAGCAGTGCTCCGACGAATCCGAGCGCGAAACCGAGTTTCCCGAGCGCGGTGAAGTGGGCCGCGCGCGAGCAGGCCGACTTGTGGCCCCGGACCTGGGATTTGGCGAAGACTCCGAGGCGGAGTTGGTCGCTGAGGACGTCGGGATCAGCGGGGGCGCAGCATCTGCGGAGGAGGCTGCGGTGCACATCATCGACGACGAGGTTCCCTTCCTCGAAGACGAGGAATAGCTAACCTGTTGGTCCGCCAGGCAACGCATTAGTCCCCGCGGGCGACGATCACCGGGATACGGGCAGCGTGTGCCACGGCATTGCTCACCGAACCGAGCGACATTCCGGCGAATCCGCCCCGGCCATGACTGCCGACCACGACAAGTTGGGCAGACTCGGATTCCTCGAGGAGATGGCGGGCCGGGCGGTCGAGCACCAGCCGGCGGTGAACGGTGACGTCGGGATAGCGTTCCTGCCATCCGGCCAGGCGTTCTGACAGGATTTCCGCTGCCCTCGATTGCAGGGCCGACCATTCCTTGCTCAGCACACCCGAGGTGTCCGAGTCCGTCCAGGCGTGGACGGCCACGAGGTCCACACCGCGAAAAGAGGCCTCGTCGAAGGCAATTGCGGTGGCCAGGTCCGACGCCCTGGACCCGTCGACTCCGACCAACACCGGTAACTGCGAGGACCCCAGCGGGATGGGGGCCTCCGCGTGGATCACGGCGACCGGGCAGTGGGCATGTTGGATCAATCCGGTGCTGACCGAGCCGAGCAAGATCCGCTCCGGCGCGTCTTGTCCGCGGCACCCGACCACCACCATGTACGCCTCTTCAGACAGTTCGATCAGGGTGGGGACGGGTGCCGCGCACACCAGTTTGCTGTCGATCTCAGGTCGATTGTTCTCCCGCGCACCGTCTTCGGCGGCTCGAATCGCATCGGCGATGACCCTGCGAGCCCGTTCTTTGTGCTGCCGGGAGAGGGCAGCCGGAAGGGGGACGCCGGGCCGGACGACGAGTGGGCTTGTGACATGGACGACGGTCAGTCCGACCCCGTGCATGGTTGCTTGGTGTGCGGCCCACTTTGCGGCGGTCGTCGACGACGGGGATCCGTCGACTCCGACTATGACACCCGAGTGTGTGCTGCGACCAGGCATTGGATCGTCACCAATTTGGTCGGTAGGGGCCGCCCAGCGACGCCATGTCGTCAATGAAAGAACGTTGTGGTGCAAGCGAATTGAATTGCATGATCGGCCAGAAGGCGCTATCGGCCGACGCCGCCTCCCCTCCGTGGACCGAAACCGACAGCTTCTCGATGTCATCGTCGACTGGACGAGCTTGCTCAGCGATGTCAGCGTCGGCGGCTTGCGAAGTCGGCTCGGTCACGGCACAGATCCCATCAGTTCGGCTTGAGCGTCGGATGCGTTGCCTTCACCGGCGGCTGTTGCGCCCGGTCGCAGTCACAGTCGTTACTCGTTCTGCTCGCCAACAAGGCGCCCCAAGCTAGGTCAACGACCTCGATGAGCGCGGCATCCAAGTCGGAGGTCGGATAATTCTCGGCGATCGCCACGAGCGCATCGGCCAACTCCAGGGGGGCCACGCTGTGCCGTTTGGCCGTCTGCACAATGTCGGCGAACGCCTCGTCGAGGCTGCAGTGGCGCAGGGCAACCAGCACGCCTTCGGCGGCGCCAAGACTGCGCTGGCCGCTGCGGCGAGGATCCCTGCGGTGATCGGTGTCTACCTGCGGCTTCACCGTACGATCCCTTCTGCGGTGGTTGCGGAGCTGACCAGTACTGAGCAGTGGCTACGGTTAAATGTGCCGTGGTCACAACTTCGTGGCCATGCAGGCGATTTTTCGACGGCGTGCAGCCGACCGGTAGGGACCGAAGTCCCATCCCCGGTGGTCGTTCGTCGCCGCCGAGCTTTCCCGCCTGCTCAATGACGCCGGGAAGCGGCGCGGCGGTGTGCGGTGGACAGGCGGCGTCCCTTTGCCAGGAACGCGCGGAGCCGGTCGAGTGGCCAGGAGTTGATCACCTCGCCGGGCGATACCCAGCCGCGCTGGGCCACGGCGACACCGTAACGGATGTAGTCCAGGTGCGGGACCGCGTGGGCGTCGGTATCGATCGCGAAGACAACGCCATACTCGCGGGCACGACGCACGAGTTCGTCGTTGAGATCCAGCCGGTCGGGAAAAGCGTTGATTTCCAGGGCGGTATGGGTGCGTGCGGCCGCCGCGAACACCGCATCGACATCGAAGTCGATCGGCGGACGCCGGGCCACAACGCGGGTGGTCGGATGGCCGATGATGTTGACGTAAGGGTGTTCGATCGCGGCGACCAGGCGCCGGGTCATCTCCTCGGGGCTCTGGTCGAAATCGGAGTGCACCGAGGCAACCAGGACGTCGAAGCCGGCCAAGAAGTCGTCGTCCCAGTCCACTGAACCGTCGGCGGCTATGTTGAGTTCCGAGCCGTGCAACAACTCGATGCCATGTCGACGGGACAGCTCGGGCAGCTTACCGCGTTGTTGGAGCGCCTTTTCGGGCGTCATCCGTTGCATCGCCAGCTGGGTGGCGTGGTCGGTGATGGCGCAGTAGCGATAACCGCGCCGGGAGGCGGCGCCGACCATGTCGTCCAGGCTGGCGATGCCGTCGGTGAGATTGGTGTGCACGTGCAGGTCGCCAACGATGTCGTCCACCTCCACCAGGTCGGGAAGATGGCCGGCCAGCGCGGCTTCGACTTCGCCGCGGTCTTCGCGCAAAACCGGAGGGATCCAGGGCAGCCCGAGCTTGCCGTAGATGTCGGCTTCGTCCTTCGACGCCAAGAGCTTGTTGGTGTCGGCCCGAAACAGCCCGTACTCGGACAATTTGAGCCCGGCCCGGACAGCCAATTCGCGGATGCGGATGTTGTGGGCTTTCGACCCGGTGAAATATTGCAGCGCCGCGCCCCAGACCTTCTCAGGCACCACCCGCAGGTCCACCTGGATGCCCTTCGTAGTCACCACCGAAGACTTCGTCGGACCGTGGGCCAGCACGCGATCGACCAACGGCATCGCGCAGAAGTCGTCCATGACCGACACCGGGTCCTCGTCGGCGGCCACCAACAGGTCGATGTCGCCGACCGTGTCGCGCATCCGCCGCAAGGATCCCGCGTAGTCGACCCGGCTGACGCGGGGCAGCGCGGCAAGGCGCGCGACCAGATCCTCGGCGATGTCCAGAGCGATCGCCAGCGGCATGCGCCCGCCGACCTCCTGCATCTGGCGGATCGCGCGCGCCAGGTTGCGTTCGCTGGTCTCGCCCCAGCCCTTCAGGTTGCGCAGCTGCTCATCGTGCAACGCGTTGAGTAGCTCGGGCATCGACGAAATGCCCAGCTCCACGTACACCTGATGAGCCCGCTTGGGCCCCAGCCCGGGGATTCCCAGCAGCGTGCGCAGCCCGGCCGGCAACTGCGCGTGTAGCTCCTCGAGGGCGGAGATGCGGCCTGTCTGCCTCAGCTCGAGCAGCTTTTCGGCGGTGTGCGCACCGACCGCCGGGATCGCCATCAAACCTTTGCGGTCAAGAGTGTCCAGATCGATGGGGTGGCCCGCGACCGAGCGGGCCGCCTTCTCGTACGCGCGTACCCGATAGGGGTCGCCTCCGGAGATGGCGATCAGATCGGCCAATTCCTGCAGGGCCTCGGCCGCAACGTCATTCGAACGCATGAAACATCCCGCCAAACCAAGCCGTGCACCTGTTGTCGACTAGATACAGGATGAAGCGCAGCACGGCTGCTGGTCAGCAGGCTAAAGACCCTATTGTTGGGACTCCTGACCACGGAACCGGAGGACCTCCGACTCCCCAGTTCGCGGTCGCAGCGGTAGCCTCAAGAATTCGATCGGCCCGATCCGGAGGACTGTTCAGCATGCAGATGTGGATCCAAATTGACGGCCACGACGAAGATGACGAATATCCGGACGGCGCCACCTATGAAGTGCTCACGGGCGGCGTCTTAAAGGTCAGCAGCGGCAAGGATATTCACCTCTACAGTCCGGCGTACTGGCAAGAGGTCACGATCGACACCCGCGCCGCGGGCGAGCGAGCCGAACCAGCCCAACAGGTTGACGAAGATCTCAGATGGCAGTGATCGCCACGGCGCCACGTTAAGCGCGGCGAACATTCCGGCGCAATGAGCAACGGTGAGGTCGCGATCGGTCCGGGCAGCGAGGCCGCGACCGTCGAGAGCAAAGGCCTCAGGGGCGGCGCGCTCGGCCTTCTCTCGAGCGTCGTGGTCGGCTTGGCGTCCATGGCACCGGCCTACAGCCTTGCCGCGACATCGGGTCTCATCGTAGCGAGCGGCGGTGGGCTGCTCGCCGGCGTCAAAGCCCCTGCGATCGTTCTCATTTCATTCATCCCGATGTACTTGGTCGCCGTCGCCTACCGGGAATTGAACAGGGCCGAACCGGACTGTGGCACCACGTTCACGTGGGCATCGCGGGCATTTGGACCCATCGCCGGATGGCTCGGCGGTTGGGGGATCATAGCCGCGCAAGTAATTGCGATGGCGAACCTGGCCGAGGTCTCCGCGTCGTACTCGTTCAGGTTCGCCAGCAACCTCGGCTGGCATTCGGTCGCGGATCTGGCCAACAACAAGTTCTGGTCGACGGTGATAGGCGTCTTCTGGACTGTCGTGATGACCTATGTTTGCTATCGCGGCATCGAGGTCTCGGCCGGGCTGCTGTACGCTCTGCTATCCACTCAAATCGTGGTGCTGAGTGTCTTTTCGGTGGTTGCGCTGGTCAAGTCGTATACCCATAACGCCCAGGCCTTTTCGCTGCATCCGTCGCTGTCGTGGTTCTGGCCGGGCGGTCTTGATGTCGAGAAGACCATCGCCCCAGCGGTTCTCATGGCGATCTTCATGTATTGGGGCTTCGACACCGCTGTGGCATGCAACGAGGAGTCCGACGACCCCAGCCGCACGCCGGGCCGGGCCGCCATCATCTCGACTTTCCTGCTGCTGGCGACCTACGCCCTGGTGACCGTGTCGGCGGTCGCGTTCGCCGGTGTCGGGACGCGGGGTATCGGGCTGGGCAACCCGCACAACTCGAAAGACATCTTCGCATCCATCGGTTCCGAATTGTTCGGCAAAGGCGTCCTCGGGACGACTGCACCGCTGTTGCTGGCGGCGTCGATCCTCACGTCCGCCCTCGCGTCGACACAGACGACGATCTTGCAGACCGCGCGCACCACCTTGTCGATGGGGCTGTACAAAGCGCTACCTGACTCCTTCGCGAAGACTCACTCTCGCTACCTCACGCCGACCACGTCCACAATCGCGGTCGGCGTGGTGTCCATCCTCTGCTACATCCTCTTCACGCTCATCAGCGAGAACCTGCTTGCCGCGCTGGTCGGATCGGTCGGGTTGATGATCGCGTTCTACTACGGGCTTACCGGGTTTGCGTGCGCCTGGTACTACCGCAACACCCTTACCGGATCGGTCCGGGACTTTGTGATGCGCGGCGTCGTTCCGTTGCTGGGTGGCGTGGGCCTGCTGATTGTGCTGATCTACGGGCTAATCCAGTATGCCAAGCCCGGGTGGCTGACCGACGACGACGGCAACAACATCACCATCCTCGGGTTCGGCGCCGTCGCGGCGATCGGCATCGGCGCACTGGTGCTCGGATTGATTCTGATGGTGCTCTGGTGGGCGATAGCCCCGGGTTTCTTCCGGGGCCGCACCATGACGCGCGTCCGCACCGGAGCGGATGCCGGTGGGGACGTCGTTCGACCGGCAGGCCCATGACGACGAGGCTCGCCGTAGCCGGTCCCGGAGGCCGCGCGTCACGCGGTTACCGCCACGCCCGCTACACTCATACCCGCAGATCACCACGACCGGACCTCGAGCCCGCAACCGCACCACGACCCGCGCCCAAGGCCTCGACCCGCTAGGTTTAGTCAGGTACTCAAAGGCGTCCCTCGCCCTCGTAGCTCAGGGGATAGAGCACGGCTCTCCTAAAGCCGGTGTCGCAGGTTCGAATCCTGCCGGGGGCACTCTTGTCATGTATGACCTCGGCTGATGCGTGACAGTTCGTCTTCGGCTGATGGGTGACAGTGTTTCGGCTGATGCGTGACAGTGGTTTCGGTTGATCCGCGACACTCCTGGAATGAGGGAGTTAAGCGTGGCTGAGCAGCGGTATCAGGCCGTAATGGCGGTGATTGGTGACGGGTTGTTCGGCTTCGGCTGATGCTTGACAGGTACTTCGGCTGACGCTTGACACTCACTAGATGCCGAGTTGCGCGTGGCCGCGCAGAGCTCAGGCAGTGATGCAGTGCGGCCCCGGAAACAAGCACTCGGCTCGGGAGTCAAAGCGCGCTTTTGCGCCTGCAGGCGGCGGTGCCGTCAGCCCAAGTCGCGAGTCCACGACGGCAGCTCCCTGATGCAGAATTTGGCTGACTCCAGGGATGCGTTGACTGGCCTTTCGCACGAATTCGGCAACCTCCGATGCCCGCGGGCGAATTGATACTGCCGCACGGCTTTAGAACGGAAACACCCTTCAATGCCGTGCACCGCTAGAGTCAATCCGTCAGTCAACGAAAGGCGCGGCCATGTCTGACAACGAGAACCCCGCTGAAGCCCACTGGGATGATCCCCAATCGCTCGCCGAAGAAGCATTCCACGCCAGTCAGCGAGCGCAGCATGCACGGCGAGATGCGCAGGCGGCCCAGCGATCTGCAGCCGATAGTTTGGACGCCTCCGCGGACAGTCACGACCGAACTGCTAAGGCATACGAGGAATCTGCTGAGCAAAACGAACGTCGGCGGGATGAATACGGGCGCCACGCGGCTCAACACCGCAAGTACGCTCAGGAAGACCGCTGCATTGCCCAGCGGCTGCGCCAAATGGCAGAAAATGACTTCGTGGGCCGCCCTCCCCCTGCCTCCTCGAGCGGTGAGGAGTCATCCACGTAACTGCGCCCCGCCTCCGCGCAGGGCGCTAGCTGCTCATCTGGTGTGTTAGCTCGGCTCATGCTTGACACGCTCGCATGAGGGCGCGAGTCACCCGCCGGCCGAGTCCGCCGCCGCCATCAACGCCCTGGCCAACTTCCGGGCTTGGGGCAACGTCATGACCGGGGTATCGGGACAGTCGATGATGATCTCGCGCAACGCGCGGCCGTCCGCGTACTGCACACCGATGACGGACACCACGATGTCGACGCGTCCCGCATCGCCGGTGGCGTGCTTGATTCGCCACTCGGGGCCGTCGAATGCCCGGAAGCCGACCCCGAAGTCTTCCCATTCACCGACGCGGGTCGCGCGGGCGGGTGGTGCAAGGTTGGGTTTCATGGCTCGATCGTCTGCGGGATGCCGCCGGCGGGCACGAGTAGTGCACTACTTCACTCGGATTGCGTACGCCGCAAACGGCTACGGCAACACGGTGTGCATCAGCATCACGTCGTATGCCGACCACAGCGACAGGTTGAAGTACAGGTCCCTGCCCGACGACCAGGGGTGGATCATCGGCGCGTAGATGCCACCCGGCATCGAGAACGCCGACACCAGCGGCTGCTCCCCGCTCCACGGTCCCGTCGGCGTGGGCGCGGTCCGCGCCACCACGTCGTTGCTGCCGCCGTTGGTGTACAGCACCAGATACTGCTTGAGGTAGCTGTTGTACTGGGCCGACATCTCGCCGACCGGGCCGGGCCACAGCGGCGTTGCCGCACCGGGATTGGCCGCGACCCAGTGCCCGCCGTTGTCGCCGTTCCAGTACTGGTACTTGCTCAGGTCGGGCAGGTAGTTCGGGGGAACCCGCGCCAGAAATGCCGCACCGCCGCGGCCCGACGGCGTCCCGAACTGGTACAGGTAGCCGTCGTTGCCCTTCATGAACGCGCCCATCTGGAAGTTCTCGTTGCCGGGCGTGAACCCCATCCCGGGGATCGCGTCGGCCGAGGCCGTGCGGATGGTGCTCGGGAAGATCCCCCAGTTCTGGCCGTTGTCAACGGATCTCGCGATCGCCGAGTAGTTGGTACTCCATTCCCCGTCGCGGCCCCACTGCCTGATGGACATGTAGCTCATGTACTGGGTTCGCCCGAGGGAGATGGCGGCGGTCGGGATGATGCCCGTCTCGTGCGTCGCCTTGTGGATGGTATTGACGACCTGCTTGGAAAGCCCGGTGGTCCACACCGGCGAGCCGGAGTAGCGGTCGTTGGGCACACCCTCGGCGATGTGAATTCCGTGCGACAGGTCGCGGTCGGAACTGCGGAACAGCACGTTGTATCGCCACTGCTGGCCGTGCACCTTGCAATAGCCGAAGGTGTCACCGAACGCCATCAGGACCTGACGGTTGGCGGGATCGCCGTTGTCCCAAGCGATCCCGAGGTCGGTACCGGAGATGCCGAAGCGCTGCAGGGTCTTATTGGGCCCGTCCGTTCCGGTCACCCAGTCGACCAGCGACGTCGGTGCCCCCGCGATGTTGGCGGGAGGCGGCGGCGCCGGTTGCTGGGCCGGCTGGGGTGCGGGCTGCGGCTGAACGGGTGCCGCGTTGGGCTGCAGCTGGTTGGCGTTCGGCGGCTGCGGCATGCCCGGCGGCTGCGGATTGGGTCCGGGCGGCGGAACGACGCCCGCCTGGGGTTGGATCGGCGCGGAGTAACGCTGGCCCCCCGCTCCCGGCCTCATGAAAGAACTGATCAGCGGGCCCAACTTGGGCAAGGGCGCCTGGTCGTTCGTGTGCGAGGGCCTGCGCCCCGTCGGCGGTTGGACGACCGGCTGGGGCGCGGGCATCGCCGGCGGCGCGGCCGGGGGGTCGACGTTGGCTTCCGGCGCGCTGCAGGGTGTGGCGTTCGCCGACGGCGCAGGACCTATCGCCACGAAGAAACCGACGGCGGTCACCGACGCCACCGATAGCGATAGGACTCGGGGAATCGCCGTCAAAGTCGTACCTTTCCAGGGGCGGGGCCGTCGCATTGACGTCCGCGGTTGGCTCATGTGACGATAGTGATTCGCGTGGCTCGTGTGACCAGTGATCTGCCGATAGGTATGCATCCGTGACCGTGTCGCAACGCATCGGTTTCCGGCCGAGGCGCCTGCGCTTGTCGCTGCAAGGCGGACACAACGGCACATCCCCGGGATCACGTCGACACTCTCGAGCCCGAGGGGCGGAGCCCGCCGAGCCGCGGTACGCTGCCCACCGCCAGCACACCCCGGTCGGCGCCCCGCGCGGGCGCTCCACCAAGGAGGCCATCCGGTGAGTGTCCCTGATCAGTTGCAGCCGGATCCGTTCCAGCGGCCCGGGTTTCTTCGGCGGGTGGTCGCAGCGTCCATGGCCGGCACCGTCGTCGAATGGTACGAGTTCTTCCTCTACGGCACGGCGGCCACGCTGGTGTTCAGCAAGGTGTTCTTCCCGCGCGGGGGCAACGAGCTCGACGCCATCCTCGCCGCCTTCGTGACCTACGCCGTCGGCTTCGCCGCCCGCCCGCTCGGCGGGCTCGTCTTCGGCCACTTCGGGGACCGGTACGGGCGCAAGAAGCTGCTGCAGTTCAGCCTGCTGTTGGTCGGCGCCGTGACCGTCCTGATGGGCTGCCTGCCGACCTTCGCGCAGATCGGCTACTGGGCCCCCGCGCTGTTGGTGGTGCTGCGCTTCTTCCAGGGCTTCGCGGTGGGCGGCGAATGGGGCGGCGCGGTGCTGCTCGTCGCCGAGCACAGCCCGAAGGACAGCCGCGGTTTCTGGGCGAGCTGGCCGCAGGCGGCGGTGCCCGTCGGCAACATGCTGGCCACCGTCGTGCTGCTGGCTCTGACCTCGACGCTGTCGGACGCGGCGTTTTTGAGCTGGGGCTGGCGCGTCGCGTTCTGGTTGTCCGCGGTCGTCGTCCTGATCGGCTACTACATCCGCACGAAGGTGACGGACGCACCCATCTTCCTGGCGGCCCAGCAGGAAGCCGAGCGCTCCAAGACCACCCGGCTCGGTGCCCTCGAGGTGTTAAGGCGTTACCCGCGTGGCGTTTTCACCGCCATGGGCTTGCGCTTCGGTGAGAACACCATGTACTACCTCGTGGTCACCTTTTCCATCACCTACCTGAAGGTGCAGGTGCACGCCAACACCAAGGTCATCCTGTGGTGGCTGCTGGCCGCCCACGCCGTACACTTCGTGGTCATTCCACTGGTCGGCCGTCTCAGCGACCGATTCGGCAGGCGCCCAATCTATTTCATCGGCGCCCTCTGCGCCTGCACCTGGGGCTTCTTCGCCTTCCCGATGATGGACAGCCGGCGCAACGCGGTCATCATGGCGGCGATCGTCATCGGTCTGGTGTTCCACGGCCTCATGTACGCGGTCCAGCCGGCGGCCATGGCGGAGATGTTCCCGACCCGGATGCGCTACTCGGGGGTGTCGCTGGGCTACCAGGTCACCTCGATCGTGGCCGGCTCGCTGGCACCGATCATCGCGGTTCGGCTGCTCGAAACGTACAAGTCTTCGGTGCCGATCTCGTGGTACCTGGCGGCCACCGCGGCGGTGAGCGCGGTCGCCGCCCTGGCCGCGCGCGAGACCAAAGGCATCGACCTGGCGGCCGTCGACCTCGCCGACGCCGAGGCCCTCCGCGGACGCGCGGCCACCCCCGCCGCGGAATCGGATGGACCGGAGCCGACCGCGCTCGTCGAAGGCCCGGTTTAGCGCTGGCGGCGCCCTGAACAGCGCAAAGCCGAATCCACCGAGATCAGCACGCATTCTCGGGTCGGCGGCCGCGTTGATTCCCAATGTTTGTCAACCCCGCCGCGCGGTAATGATGCAAAAGAGGCGTGCGCGTCGGCCGGCCTTCGCGCCCGTCTAGGTCCCGTCGGTTCAGCCCGAGAGCCGACGGGGCCGCCCTCATTCAGGGGGCCGGCGGAGTAGCGTTCCGCGTATGGACGGCTCGACGGGCGTGTGGATACTGGGCGGCTGCCAAAGCGATTTCGCCCGCAACCTCACCAGGGAAGGCGGCGACTTCGCGTCGTTGACCGCCGAGATCGTCGACGGCACGCTCTCCGCCGCGAAGATAGACGCCACGGATATCGGCGTCGTCCACGTCGGCAACGCCTTCGGCGAGATGTTCGCAAGCCAGGGCCACCTCGGGGCGATGCCGGCCACCGTCTGCGACCAACTCTGGGACACCCCGGCGTCGCGGCACGAGGCCGCCTGCGCGTCGGGCAGCGTGGCGGCGCTGTCGGCCATGGCCGATCTGCGGTCGGGCGCCTACGACACCGCGCTGGTGGTGGGGATCGAACTAGAGAAAACGGTGCCCGGCGACACCGCCGCCCAACACCTCGGCGCCGCGGCGTGGACCGGACACGAGGGCGACGGCGCCCGCTACCTGTGGCCGTCGATGTTCGCCCAGATCGCCGACGAGTACGACCGGCGCTACGGCCTGGACGACGCGCACCTGCGGGCCATCGCGCAGCTCAACTTCGCCAACGCGCGGCGCAACCCCAACGCACAGACGCGCGCGTGGACGGTGCCCGACCCGATCACCGACGACGACGCGACCAATCCGGTGACCGAGGGCAGGCTGCGCCGGTTCGACTGCAGCCAGATGACCGACGGCGGCGCCGGAGTGGTGTTGGTGAGCGACGCGTACCTGCGCGACCACCCGGCGGCGCGCCCGATCGGCCGCATCGACGGCTGGGGGCACCGCACCGTCGGCCTGGGTCTGCGGCAGAAACTGGATCGGGCTGCGGACGATGCGTATGTGCTGCCCCACGTGCGCGCCGCCGTCCTCGACGCGTTGCGCCGCGCGCGGTTGACCCTCGACGGCGTCGACGGGTTCGAGGTGCACGACTGCTTCACGCCCAGCGAGTACCTGGCGATCGACCACATCGGGTTGACCGGCCCGGGCGAGTCGTGGAAGGCCATCGAAAACGGCGAGCTCGAGATCGGCGGCCGGCTGCCGATCAATCCCAGCGGCGGACTGATCGGCGGCGGCCACCCCGTCGGGGCGTCGGGGGTGCGGATGCTGCTCGACGCGGCCAAGCAGGTCAGCGGCGCGGCCGGCGACTACCAGGTCGAGGACGCGAAGGTTTTCGGCACCCTGAACTTCGGCGGTAGCACCGCCACCACCGTCAGCTTCGTCGTGAGCGCAACCGAAGGTTGGTGACCATGGATGTCGAGATCGTCGGCAAGTTCCTCTCGACCCTGCCCGAAGACGACGACCACCCCTACCGGACGGGACCGTGGCGGCCCCAGACCACCGAGTGGGACGCCCAAGACCTCACCGCGGTGGACGGTGAAATCCCCCGCGACCTGGACGGCGTCTACCTGCGCAACACCGAGAACCCGTTGCACCCGGCGCTGAAGACGTATCATCCCTTCGACGGCGACGGCATGCTGCACGTGGTCGGCTTCCGCGACGGAAAGGCGTTCTACCGCAACCGGTTTGTGCGCACCGACGGATTCCTGGCGGAGAACGAGGCCGGCGAACCGCTGTGGCCGGGCCTGGCCGAAGCGGTGCAACTGGCCCGACGGGAGGACGGCTGGGGCGCGCGGACGCGGATGAAGGACGCGTCGAGCACCGACGTGATCGTCCACCGCGGCATCGCGCTGACCAGCTTCTACCAGTGCGGCGACCTGTACCGGCTCGACCCGTACTCGGCCGACACGCTCGGCAAGGAGACCTGGAATGGGCGCTTCCCCAACGACTGGGGCGTGTCGGCGCATCCCAAGGTGGACGCCAAAACCTGCGAGCTGCTGTTCTTCAACTACAGCAAGCAAGAGCCCTTCATGCGCTACGGCGTGGTCGACGACAGCGACGAGCTGGTCCACTACGTCGACGTCCCGCTGCCCGGGCCGCGGCTGCCCCACGACATGGCGTTCACCGAAAACTACGTGATCCTCAACGATTTCCCGTTGTTCTGGGATCCGCGGCTGCTCGAGCACGACGTGCACCTGCCGCGCTTCTATCCCGACATTCCGTCGCGCTTCGCCGTGCTGCCGCGGCGGGGCGGCACCGGCGACATCCGCTGGTTCGAGGCCGACCCGACGTTCGTGCTGCACTTCGTCAACGCCTACGAGGAGGGCGATGAGATCGTGCTCGACGGCTTCTTCGAGGGCGACCCGCAGCCGCTCGACACCGGGGGAACCAAGTGGGAGAGGCTCTTTCGGTTCCTGGCGCTGGATCGCCTGCAGGCCCGGCTGCACCGGTGGCGCCTCAACCTGGTCACCGGCGCGGTGACCGAGGAGCGGCTGTCGGAGTCCATCACCGAGTTCGGCACCATCAATCCCGACTACGCCGCGCGGGCCTACCGGTACACCTACGCCGCCACGGGCAAGCCGGGCTGGTTCCTGTTCGACGGCCTGGTCCGCCACGACGTGGTCACCGGCGGCGAGGAACGCATCGCGTTCGGCGACGGTGTCTACGGCAGCGAAACCGCGATGGCGCCGCGCCTCGGCGCGACCGGCGAGGACGACGGCTACCTGGTCACCCTGACCACCGACATGAACGCCGACGCCTCGTACTGCCTCATTTTCGACGCCGCCCGCATCGCCGACGGCCCGGTGTGCAAACTTCAACTGCCGGAACGCATTTCCAGCGGCACACATTCGACCTGGGCGCCGGGTGATCAGCTGCGGCGCTGGCATACCGCGGAGTCGGCGGCAAGCGGGCTGGGGCTGTGACGATGTATCCCGAATCCAACCATCGGGCAACGCACTGGCCCCCGCATTTGGCGCCGCTCGGCGCCATCCGCTTCGCCCGCCGCTCCTCGAATTTCGAAGAGACGGTGCGCTTTTACCGTGAGCTGGTGGGCCTGCCGCTGTACGAGACGTTCGAGGCCAGCTTCGGCAGCAACGGCGCCATCTTCGGCCTGCCCAGCTGGAACCTGACGCTGGAGGTCGTCGAGTCGGTCGACCCCGTCGCGGTGGACGACCACGAACAGCTGTGCCTGTATTTCCCCGACCGGCAGGCTCAGCAAGCCGCGATCGCGCGCCTGCATGGCGCGGGAGTGCCGCCCGTCGAACAGCATCCGTACTGGGAGGCGACCGGTGCGGCCACCTATCGCGACCCCGATGGCCGCGAAGTGGTGTTCGCGCCGTTCGTGTTCGGCGTCAACGAGCCCGCGGACAGCACCGGCTCGGGTAAGCACGAGTTTCCCTCGGCGTGAGACCTCACCGGCCCTGTCGGCCGGACGCCAGCGCCGCGATCACCGCGGCGGCCGAGCACACCACCGCGCAGACGGCGCCGACGGCGCCGACGTAGAGCCCGTACTCGGCCGCCACCGGCGGGTTGACGTTGAGCTTGTAATACCACACCGTGAGGGCCGCGATGAGCAGCGAAATGACAAGCGCGGCAACAGAAGCGGCCCTCACGGACAGGCCGCGGCCCACCATGGCGCCGGCCACCAACAGGGTCGATGCGAGCAACACGATCAGCTGCCCCGCCCCGAATCCCCTCGGCAGTTCCAGGTTGCCGTGGGTGCCGCCGATCGCGTTGGCCCAGCCACCGCCATTGACCGCGGTGGTGAGCCACGGCATCCAGGTGCTGGCCGAAATGAGCAGGGCGAAAAACGCCACCAGCCAACCAGGGCGCAGCCGGCGAGTCATGGTTGCGAGATTAGCCGACGTCACTCTCCAGCGATGACAGGTTGAAGATGACGCCCGTCGGGTCGGTCGCAGCGGCCAACCGGCCGTAGGGGGTGTCCTCGGCGGCCTGCACCACCGCGCCACCGTTGTCGGCGATCACCCGCAGCGTCTTGTCGACATCCTCGGCGCCGAAGAAAATCGTCCAGTTCGACCCGACGCCGTCCGGCAGGCAGCGCGCGCCGTCCATCACGCCGAGCAATTGCTGGTCACCGAACCAGGCCGTGATGTAACGGAATTCGTCGGTATCGGAAACTTTTTCGGTGCGCCATCCGAACACCTCACGGTAGAAATCGACGGCGGCGCCGAAGTCACGGGTGGTCAGCTGGTGCCACACCGGGGAGCCGGCCTCGCCGATCATCTCGAAGCCGCGGTGCTCCAGCGGCTGCCAAAGCCCGAAGAGCGCGCCCGACGGGTCGGTCACCAGGCCCATGTGGCCCTTGGCCGGTATCTCCATCGGTCCCATGCACGCCGCGCCACCCGCCCCGGTCGCCGCGGACATGGTCGCGTCGATGTCGGCGGTGTGGAAGTAGGTGGCCCAGTTGTCCGGCGAGCCGAATTCGGGCCGGTTGGCCATCAGGCCGGCGACCTGGTGGCCGTCCCTGGCGGCGGTGACGTATCCGCCGTACTCGGGCCCGGCGGATTCGAACGTCCAGCCGAAGACCGTGCCGTAGAAGTCCTGGGCGCGGTCGATGTCCGATGTCGTCAAATCGATCCAGCAGGGCGCGCCCAGCGGCGCGCCGTCACGGATGGGCACGATGACCTCTCCTCATGTGTCGTGTGTCCTGGCCCCGTCAGCGGGGTTCGCACATATCGACTGGCGCCGACGCGAAAACTCATCGGCCGAGGGGTCAGCGGCGGGCACCCGGCCACCGCGACACATAAACGCCTGCGACGAAACGCCGAGACCGCTCGCGAGGAATTATGTCTCGCGTGGGGGCGGGTCGGCGGCAGGTCAACGACGAACGCCGCCGTGCCCGTTCATGCCCGGGTCGGGCCGCGTGAACACCCTGACGAAGTTCTCCAGCGACTGGTTGATGTCGCTGCGCAGCGCCGCGGCGACGATCATCCCGATCGGCCCGAACAGCGCCGGGCCGCCGAGGTGCACGTCGAATCCGACGATGGAGCCGTCGTCGGTGGGCCGCACTTTGGCCATCAGCTTGACCTTGACGCCACCGACGCCGTCGCCGTTGAGCGTCATGCCTTCCGGTGGCTTGTAGCGCACGACCGTCCACTTGATCCGGTTGTACATGCCCTTGACCTCGACGATCGACTCGACGACCGTCCCCTTGTCGATGTCGTCGGGCAGCATGCTGCGCCACACCCGATGGATGGTCAGCCAGTCCTTGTACCGGGACAGGTCGGAGGCGTGCTTCCAGGCCACCTCGGGAGGCAGCGGCACGTCGATGGATCCGGATAGTTTCGCCATAGTTCAGTTCTGCGGCTCGTTGTTAGCGGAGTCGGCGGCCTTCTTGGCCTCGTCGGCCACCTTGTGGATGGTGTCGGAGTACTTGCCCTGCGTCTTGTCGTCGACGAACTCACCGGCCTTGTCGATCGCCATCTCGACCTTGTCCGCGTTCTGCGACAACAGGTCCTTCGCCTTGTCCAGGAATCCCATCTTGTGCCCCTTCCCCGAGGATCCGCCGGGAATTTTACTTGGCGGCCATCGCCGGCTCGCGCCACAACCGCGGCTGCACGCCCAGCATCCTGGCCCGCGTCCACCACATCGCCTCGATGGCAGCGGCGCCCAGCACACCGATCCCCAGCGCCGTCGACGTCACCACCGGGTTCGACGGGTCGAGCAGGAATTTCTGCTGCGCCAGCGGGGTGCTGAAGAGCACCACGTACGCCAGCGCCGAGGAGGCGACCAGCGCCACCCGCCACCACTGGTAGGGACGCGCCGCGACCGCGAGCACCCACAGCGCGCTCACCAGCAACGTGATCAGCGCCGCGGTCGAGGCCTGGTCCTGCTGCTGGAACGTGGCGTGGCGCCCGTGGTAGGCCACCAGGTAGGAGGCGAACGTGGCGGCGCCGACGACCAGCCCGGCCGGCAGGGCGGAGCTCAACACCCGGCGCACGAACCCCGGGTAGGCGCGTTCATTGTTGGGCGCCAGCGACAGGATGAACGACGGGATCCCGATGGTGAACCACGCCGCGATCGTGACGTGGATCGGCTGGAACGGGTACAGCAGCGGGTCGACGTGCAGGGGCCGGGCGAAGAGGCACTCGATGCCCACCAGCAGCGCCAGCAGCACCGAGTACACGGTCTTGGTCAAAAACAGGGTGGCCACTCGCTCGATGTTGCCGATCACCCGCCGGCCCTCGCCGACCACGTACGGCAGTGTGGCGAACCTGTTGTCCAGCAAGACGATCTGCGCCACCGCGCGCGATGCCGGGCTGCCGGCGCCCATCGCGACGCCGATGTCGGCATCCTTGAGGGCCAGCACGTCGTTGACGCCGTCGCCTGTCATCGCGACGGCGTGGCCATGCGATCGCAGCGCGCGCACGATCGCGCGCTTCTGGTCGGGCCGCACGCGGCCGAACGTGGTGTGGCTGTCCAGCGTGTCGGCCAATTCGGCCGGATCGGCCGGCAATTCCCGGGCATCCATCGTGTCGCCACGCAGCCCGAGCTCGGCCGCCACGGCGCCGACCGACACCGCGTTGTCACCGGAGATCACCTTGACCGAAACACCCTGGGCCGCAAAGTAGTCCAGCGTCTCGCGGGCGTCCGGGCGGACCTTCTGCTCGAGCACCACCAGCGCGACGGGCGTGACGCGACCCGGCGCGGCCGGGTCGTCGACAGCCACCTCGCTGCACCCCAGCAGCAGGACCCGCAACCCCCGGGCCCCGATCCGCTCCGCCCGTTCGGCTTCCGGCGACGCCGGATCCAGCAGCACGTCCGGCGCGCCGATGATCCAGTTGCCGTGATCGCCGAACGACACCCCGCTCCACTTGGTGGCCGACTTGAAAGGCGCTGTGGCGGTTGGCGTCCAGCCCGGCGGGCGGTCGTAGGCGGCGGCGACGGCCTGCATGCTCGCGTTGGGGCGTGGGTCGGCCGCCGCCAGCGCCGCCAGCGCGTCGGCGATCGCCTCGGATCGCGCGCCGATCGCAGATACCTCGGTAATCCGCATGCCGGTTTCGGTCAGGGTGCCGGTCTTGTCCGCACAGACCACGTCGACGCGGGCCAGGCCCTCGATGGCGGGCAATTCCTGCACCAGGCATTGGCGTTGGCCCAGCCGGATCACCCCGACCGCGAACGCGACCGACGTCAGCAGAACGAGTCCTTCGGGCACCATGGGCACCAGCGCGCCGACGGTCCGCAGCACGGACCGGCGCCATCCCGCGTGCGTGGTGAAGAACTGGGTGTAGATCGTCAGCAGACCGGCCGGCACCAACAAATAGGTGACGAACTGCAGAATGCGGTTGATCCCATTGCGCAGTTCGGATTTCACCAGGGTGAACTTCCTGGCCTCCTCGGCCAGCCGGGCCGCGTACGCCTCCGCGCCGACCTTCGTCGCCCGATAGGCCCCGACGCCGGTGACGACGAAGCTGCCCGACATCACCGCATCGCCCGGGACCTTGGTGAGCGGATCCGCCTCGCCGGTCAGCAGCGACTCGTCGACCTCGAGGTTCTCCCCCTCGACGATCGCGCCGTCGACGACGACCTGATCGCCGGGACCGAGCTCGATGACGTCGTCGAGCACGACCTCACCGGGCCGCAGCGTTCGAGCGCCGGATTGCCTGCGCACCAACGGTTTGGCCTGACCGACGATCGCGAGCTTGTCCAGCGTCTGCTTGGCGCGGATCTCCTGCACCATGCCGATGACGCTGTTGGCGACGATCAGCAGCCCGAACAGGCCGTTGATCACCGAGCCCGTCGCCAGCACGATCACCAGCAGCACGCCCAGGATCGCGTTGATCCGGGTGAAGACGTTGGCCCGGACGATCGCCGCCACGCTGCGCGTGGCGCGCTCCGGGACGGCGTTGCTCTGGCCCCCGGCTACCCGCTGCGCCACCTCGGCATCGGTCAGGCCCGCGATCATCGGGTGAAGGTTCCCAGCTTGTCCGAGTCGAAGTACTCCAGGTTCAGCGTAGGCGCCGGCGCACGAGAAAATGTAGCTTTGGAAATCGTTCCCGGTGGGGCGTTTTCGTCCGTCACGGGGAAGGTGAACGTGTCACCGTCCCAGTGCGTCAACGCGAACGTCCGATTCTTCGGCCCCAGCGACAGCTGCAGCGCGCCGTCGCGTTCGGTCACGACGGCCGGGCCCCAGTAGTCACTGGCGTAGACGCCGGCGTAGTCGCTCAGCGGTCGGGCCGGCGCCGGGTTGGCCGGCGGCCGTTTGCCCACCAGCGAGCCTTCCGGGTTGTTCATCCAGCCCATCACCTGCTTGTACTGCTCGGCCCAGTTCTCCCGAATCTGGCCGTACTGGACCAGATCCATGAACTCCGCGGTCAGCGTCTCGGGCACGCCGATCGGCGCGGCGTCGGTGAGCGCGATGATGCCCAGGTCCTCGGACGGCATCACCACGAAGTTCGTCGCCGCACCCAACGAGAAGGCGCCGGAGTGGCTGTATTCCGTGCGGCCCGAGGAGGTCACCGACACGTTGAAGCCGTACCCGTAAAAGCCGGAGCGCGCCCTGGGTGTGGTGGCGGGCACGGAGACGACCTGCGCGGTGGTGGCGGGGAGCAGCGCTTCCGGCGAGGCGATGCGCCGGCCCTGGTAACTTCCGTTGCCCAGCAACATGATCAGCCAGCGTGCCATGTCGTTGACCGACGAGCTCACGCCGCCCGCGGCCGACTGGGGATCCGGATCGCGCTGGAAGCGCGGCTCCCACTTGTCGCCGACCTTGACGTGGTTGACGGCGTGGTCCGGCCTGGCCGCGAAGTCGGCGAAGCGCGAACTCGTGGCCGCCATGCCCAGGGGGCGGTACAGCGCCTCGTCGCAGAGGTCCTCCCACGGCTTGCCCGCCGCGGCCGCCACCGCCTCGGCGGCGGCCGTCACACCGAAGTTGGTGTAGGCGTAGCTGTTTCGAAAGGGTGCCAACGGCAGATATTTCAGGCGCTCGAGCGCCTGCCGGCGGTCGTAGCCCAGATCCTCCAGCTTGTCCCCGGCGTGGTCGGGCAACCCGGAGCGATGCGAATACAGGTCGGCGATCGTCGCGTGGGCGGTGACGTACGGGTCGCTCAGCGCGAACCATGGCAGCTTCGAGACCACGGGCGTGTCCCAGCTGACGACGTTGCCGCTGACCTCGCGGGCCACCACCGTCGCGCCGACCGACTTCGACACCGACGCCAACTGGAAGACGGTGTCCGCGCCGACCTTGTTGTCCGGCGCGTCACCCTTGCTCGCATCCCGGACCCCGAAGCCCTTGGCGTACAGGGTCTTCCCGCCGTGAACAATGGCCACGGCCATCCCGGGGATGCCGGTGCTCTTCATCAGGTCGCCGACCAGGCCGTCGACCTTGGCGACGGCGTCGTCGATGCGGCCGGCGGGAATCTCGACGCCCGACACCTCGTTGGGCGGCGCGCCGGACGGGACGGGCGGCGGGCCGGACGCCGGTGGCGCGGACCGGCATCCCGTCAACGCGAGGAGGCCCAGCACCACCGCGGCCGCCGCCGCGCGTTTTGTCATGGCGGAACTCTAGCGTGACAGCAATGGCCGCCGGGACGACAATCGATTTAACATTCCCGACCCCCCGCGGACACCACGCGGCGCGACATTTATCTCCAACAGGGCATGACGAAAGGTCGTCGACACGGACGATTTGGACATCGACAATCCCTACTGGGAGGCCGTGAGGGATTGCGTCGAGGCCGACAGTTTCGAGGGCAACCCCGTGGTCGGCGAGTTCCGGTTGGACCGAAGCGTACAAGAAAGCATGGCGCGCGCGCCGAACCGGCAGCTGCTCGTCCGGAAATACTCCTGGACCATCCCCGACCCCGGCACCGTGGCGTTCGTCGCGCGGCACGCCCAAGGCGGACTGGTCGATCCGATCGCGGGCACGGGCTATTGGGCCTACCTGCTCGCGCAGGTGGGCGTCGACATCGTCTGTTACGACCTCAACCCGGGCGCGGATCTGGCCACCAACGGATGGCACGACGACGTTATGCACGTCCGGGTCGTCGCGAAGGACTGCGCCGAGGCCGCGGCGATGCACGCCGACAGGACGCTATTCCTTTCGTGGCCACCGCATGGCCAGGACGTCGGCGCTCGCATCCTGAAGGCCTACAAGGGAAGTCGCGTCATCTATGTCGGCGACGGCCACGGCGGCGCCACCGGCGACGATCGGATGCACCGGATACTCGACACCCACTGGACCGAAGTCGATTCCCACCAGCCGGTGCAATGGTGGGGCCAACACGATCGGGTGACGGTGTATGAGCGCACCCGGCCGGACGGGTAGCGGGTCACAGCCGCCACCAGGGGTTGAATCTGCGCGGCGCGGCGGGATCGATGCGCTGGCCGGGTAGCGGCACCGCCACCTGTACGTGAACGGGCTCAGCCGCCTTGAGCACCCGCTCGACGGGTTCGGCCCACGGGTGGGGGGCCAGCCGGAACGTTCCCCAGTGGATGGGCACCAGCAACCCCGAGCCCGAGTCGGTGACGTCGAGGTGCGCGCGAACGGCCTCCTCGGGATTCATGTGGATGTCCGGCCAGGCCGTGTTGTAGGCCCCGACGGGCAGCAGGGTCAGGTCGAACGGGCCGTGGTCGGCGCCGATCTGCGTGAAGCTCTTGGTGTAGCCGGTATCGCCGCCGAAATACGCGCGCTGCGTCGGGCCGATGAACGCCCATGACGCCCACAGCGTGGTGTTGCGATCCAGGAAGCGGCCCGAAAAGTGCCGCGCCGGCATGCAAATCACGGTGAGCTGGTCGAGCTTGGTGGCCTGATGCCAGTCGAGTTCGACGATGCGGTGCTCGGGGATTCCCCACGCGCGTAGGTGGGCTCCCACTCCGAGCGGCACGAAGAACGGGGCCCGCTGCGTGCGCGCGAGCGCGGTGACGGTGTCGATGTCGAGGTGGTCGTAGTGGTCGTGGCTGATCACCACCGCGTCGACGGCGGGCAGCCCCTCCAGTTGCACGGGCGGCGGGTGCAGCCGCTGCGGCCCGACGATGTCCGAGGGCGAGCACCGGTTGCTCCAGACGGGATCGGTGAGCACCCGGTAACCGTCGATTTCCAGCAGTGCCGTCGAGTGGCCGAACCAGCTGACGGCCAACCGGCTGGGCGCGCCGTCGAAGATTTCCGGCGCGGCCAACGGGATGGGCCCCTTCGGTCGGCTGCCGCCGCGACCGGCCAGCAGCTCCCACACGATCAGCCGCAATTCCTCGCGGTCCATCTGGTAGACCGAGGCGGGATCGAGGTTGACGAACTCGCCGTCGGAGTAGTTGGGCGACGCCTCCGCGACCGCCCGGATCGACGCGGGCGTCGCGCCGAGGGCGGCCGGGGCGCCGTGCAGCGCGCGCACCAGCCAACCGCCGACCGCCAGCGAGGCCGTGCCGGCGGCCAGTCGCAGCGCCCCCCGCGGCATGCCCGTCAGGCTCCCTGAAATTTCGGCGGCCGCTTCTCGATGCGCGCGACCTGAGCCTCGATGACGTCCTGGCTGGCCCACGCCCGGTCGAAGAGCTCCTTGTGCTCGGGCCACGCTTCTTGGATGGCGCCGTCGTCGTTGAGCACCCGCTTGGCGTGTTGTATCGCCAGCGGCGCCAGGCCCGCGACCTCGGCGGCCCAGGCCTGGGCGTCGGCCAGCGTCCCGATGCGGTTGACCATTCCCGTCAGCACCGCCGCTTCGGTGGTCAGCTTCTCCGCGGTCAGCAGCATCGCGCGGGCCCGCCCATGGCCGACCAACGAGGACAGCCGGCGGATGCTCCAGTTGTCCAGGGCCAGGCCATATTTCGAGGTCGGGAACTGGAAGAACGCGTCGGGTGCGGCGACCCGCAGGTCGCATTGCATGGCCAGCTGCAATCCGGCGCCGATCGCGGGGCCGTTGATCGCCCCGATCACCACGATCGGCGCGGCGTCCATGACCTTGTGCAGCTCGATGAGCCGGTCCGGATAGTCGGCGGCGAAGGCGTCCCCGGACAGGTCCGCGCCGGCGCAGAACACGGTGCCCTGGCCGGTCAGCACGATCGCCCGGGTGGATCCGTCGTCGCCGGCCTTGGCGATGGCCTCCCGAAGCTCGTCGACGAGCTGGGAATTGAGGGCATTGCGGCGCTCGGGGCGCTGCAGCTCGATGGTCATTACGGCTTCGGTCTGGGTCACGCCGATCATTAACCCAGCCTATATAGCCTCGTGTCGTGACTCGCACCACGACCGGACAGCTGCTGGATGCCGTGCTCGACAAGGGCTCGTTCGAGAGCTGGGACAGCGATCCGATGGCACTGCCGGTTTCCGAGTCCTACGCGCGGGAGCTGGCCGGCGCGCGCGCCGCCACCGGCCTGGACGAGGCGGTGCTCACCGGCGAGGGCCGCATCTCCGGGCGCCGTGTCGCGGTGGTGGTGTGCGAGTTCGACTTCCTCGGCGGCTCTATCGGGGTGGCCGCGGCCGAACGGATCACCGCCGCGGTGGAGCGGGCGACCGCCGAACGGCTGCCCCTGCTGGCCTCGCCGAGCTCGGGCGGCACCCGCATGCAGGAGGGCACGGTCGCGTTCCTGCAGATGGTCAAGATCGCCGCGGCGGTCCGGCTGCACAAGCGGGCGCACCTGCCGTACCTGGTCTACCTGCGCCACCCGACCACCGGCGGCGTGTTCGCCTCGTGGGGGTCGCTGGGCCACGTCACCGTCGCCGAGCCGGGCGCGCTGATCGGCTTTCTCGGGCCGCGGGTGTATGAGCTGCTGTATGGCGAACCCTTTCCGCCCGGCATCCAGACCGCGGAGAACCTGCAGCGCCACGGGGTGATCGACGGCGTCGTCGCGCTCGGCGAACTGCGCCGGACGCTCGATCGCGCGCTGCGGGTGATCGCCGACCCGCCCGAGCCGCTGCCCGCGACGCAGCCGCCCGAGCCGACGCCCGACGTGCCGGCGTGGGATTCCGTGGTGGCGTCCCGGCGGCCGGACCGGCCCGGTGTCGGCACGCTGCTGCGCCACGGCGCCACCGACTGCGTGCTGTTGTCCGGCACGGGCGCCGGGGAGGCGGCCACCACGCTGCTGGCGCTGGCCCGGTTCAACGGCCAGCCCGCCGTGGTCCTGGGCCAGCAGCGGATCACCGGGGGCCTCGTGGGGCCCGCGGCGCTGCGCGAGGCCCGGCGCGGCATGGCGCTGGCCGCCGAACTGCGCCTGCCGCTGGTGCTCCTCATCGACGCCGCCGGGCCCGCGTTGTCGGCCGAGGCCGAAGAGGGCGGGCTGGCCGGCCAGATCGCCCAGTGCCTGGCCGAACTCGTCACGCTGGAGACGCCGACGGTGTCGATCCTGTTGGGCCAGGGCAGCGGCGGACCGGCGCTGGCGATGGTGCCCGCCGACCGGGTGCTGGCCGCGCTGCACGGCTGGCTGGCGCCGCTGCCGCCCGAGGGCGCGAGCGCGATCGTCTTCCGCGACACCGCCCACGCTCCCGAACTCGCCGCCGACCAGGGGATCCGCTCGGCCGACCTGCTGGCGTCCGGGATCGTCGACGCCATCGTGCCCGAGCATCCCGACGCCGCCGACGAACCGGTCGAGTTCTCCCAACGACTGTCGCGCGCGATTGCCGCAGAGGTGCACGCGTTGCGCGAGATGCCCCCCGAGGAGCGCCTGGCCGTCCGGCTGCGGCGTTACCGGCGCATCGGCCTACCCGCCGCGAGCAGACGCAAAAGCCCCGCACCGGACCCGATCTAGGGGTTTTTGTGTCCGCTCACGCCGCCCCGGTGAGGTAACGCTGAATCGTCGGCCCGAGCCACTCGACGATCTCGTCGCGGGTCATCCCGACGACCGGAGGCAGCCGTAACACGAAGCGGCACAACGCCATCCCCAGGATCTGCGTGGCGATCAGCCCGGCGCGCATCCCGGATTCCCCCGCGGGCGCCAGCGTGGCGACCAGCGGCTGCAGTTGGGCCCCGAAGATCTCGTGCATCCGTTGCGCGGCTTCGCCATTCGTGGCGCTGCATCGCAGCAGGATGACCAGAGCCTCGTCGCCCTCCCAGCGTTCGAGGAAGTGCTGGACCACCGACCGCCCGACCTCCGTCCGGTCGACCGCGGCCAGGTCGGGAAACCTCAGGTCGAAGTCCGCCGCGGCGGCGAAAAGCTTGTCCTTGCTGCCGTAGTACCGCATCACCATCGCGGGGTCCACCCCGGCGTCGGCGGCGATGGCCCGGATGGTGGCGCCCTGGAAACCGGACGCGCCGAACCGCTCGCGGGCCGCCGTCAGGATCGCCGCCTTGGTCAGTTCCGAGGATCTCTTCATGTCAACAATTGTAGGCCAACAAGTGTTGACATCAGGGCATCGGCGCGCAAGCATGGACTTATGCCAACAAGCGTTGACTTTGGACGAGAGGAGCCGATCATGTATGACACCGACGTTTTGGTGGTAGGCGCCGGCCCCACGGGCCTGGCACTGGGCGCTTCGTTGCTCGTCCGCGGCGTGCGGGCGGTCGTGGTGGACGCGCTCGCCGAGGGCCAGAACACGACCCGCGCGGCCGCGGTGAACGCCCGCACCCTGGAGGTGCTCGAGGACCTCGACGTGGCCCGGCGAATGGTCAAAGCGGGGCTGATCGCGCCGCGATTCACCATGCGGGAGGGCCGGCGCATCCTGATGCCCGTCGACTTCAGTCCGCTGCCGACGAAGCACCCGTACACGTTGATGCTGTCCCAGTCCGACACGGAGCGGCTGCTGCTGGAGCGACTGCACGAACTCGGCGGCCGGGTGATCCGGCCCAAGACGCTGAGCCGGCTCATTCAGGACGGCCAGGGCGTCACCGCCACCTTCGACGACGGCGACACCATCCGGGCCGGCTACGTCGTCGGCGCCGACGGCATGCACAGCACGGTCCGCGACCACGCCGGAATCGGGTTCACCGGAGGCGAATTCGCCGAATCCTTCACGCTCGCCGACGTCCGGCTGGACGGCGACGCACCCCGCGACGAGGTGATCCTGTTCTACGCGGCGGAGGGCCTGAACGTGCTGGCACCGCTGCCCGGCGACATCTTCCGCATCGTCGCTCCGGTTCCGGACGCGCCGAAGGCGCCCTCGCCGGAATTCGTGCAGGCCCTGCTGGATGCCAGGGGCTTCGGGCCCGGCCAGTTGAAGGTCACCGAGCTGCTGTGGGGAACGCGGTTCCGCATCCACCACCGCGTCGCCGACACCTACCGGGCCGGCCGGCTGCTGCTCGCCGGCGACGCCGCCCACGTGCACAGCCCCGCCGGGGGCCAGGGCATGAACCTCGGTATCACCGACGCGATCTCCCTGGCGGGCGCGCTCACCGACGTCCTGCGCGGCGGTCCCGACGCCGCGCTGGACGCCTACGCCGCGACCCAGCGCGGGCGGGCCGAGCGCGTGCTGAAACTGACCGGTCGCCTGACCCGGATCTCCACCGTGCCGCGTCCACTCGGCCCGGTCCGCAACCTCGGGATGCGCCTGGCCGCGCGCGTCCCCGGCGTGCGCAGGCGACTGGCCGTGCAACTGAGCGGCCTGGGCGCGCCGAGCGGTCGCAAACGCCCCTGATCGGGACCGGTTCGGGGGGGCGTTTGCGTCTGCCGGCGCCCAAGTCGCGCCTCCCACCGCCGACGGCGAGGATCAGGCAAAATGAACGCCATGGACACTGGTGCCACCTCGCCTCGGGTGTTGGTCGTGGACGACGACTCCGACGTGCTCGCCTCGCTCGAACGTGGCCTGCGCCTGTCCGGGTTCGAGGTGTCGACCGCGGTCGACGGCGCCGAGGCCTTGCGCAGCGCGACCGAGACCCGCCCGGACGCGATCGTGCTCGACATCAACATGCCCGTCCTGGACGGCGTCAGCGTCGTCACCGCGCTGCGGGCCATGGACAACGACGTGCCGGTCTGCGTGTTGTCCGCGCGCAGCTCGGTCGACGACCGGGTGGCGGGGCTGGAGGCCGGCGCCGACGACTACCTGGTCAAGCCGTTCGTGCTGGCCGAGCTGGTCGCGCGGGTGAAGGCACTGCTGCGCCGCCGCGGCTCGACCGCGACGTCGTCCTCGGAGACCATCACGGTCGGCCCGCTGGAGGTGGACATCCCCGGCCGGCGGGCACGGGTCAACGGCGTCGACGTCGACCTGACCAAGCGGGAATTCGACCTGCTGGCCGTGCTGGCCGAGCACAAGACGGCGGTGCTGTCCCGCGCGCAGCTGCTGGAGCTGGTGTGGGGGTACGACTTCGCCGCCGACACCAACGTCGTCGACGTCTTCATCGGGTACCTGCGCCGCAAGCTGGAGGCCAACGGCGGTCCCCGGCTGCTGCACACCGTCCGCGGAGTCGGGTTCGTGCTGCGAATGCAGTAACCATGAAGTGCGCATGAACCTGTTGTCCCGGATTTTCGCCCGTACGCCTTCGCTGCGGACCCGGGTCGTGGTCGCGACGGCCATCGGCGCCGCCATCCCGGTGCTCATCGTCGGCGCGGTGGTCTGGGTCGGGATCACCAACGACCGCAAGGAGCGGCTGGACCGCCGGCTCGACGAGGCCGCCGGCTTCGCGATTCCCTTCCTGCCGCGCGGACTCGACGAAATCCCGCGCTCGCCCAACAGCCGCGACGCGATCATGACGATCCGCCGCGGCGACCAGGTCAAGTCGAACTCCGACGTCACGCTGCCCAAGCTGGACGTCGACTACGCCGACACCTACGTCAGGGGCGTGCGCTACCGGGTGCGGACGGTTGAGATACCCGGCCCGGTGCCGACGTCGCTGGCCGTGGGCGCCACGTACGACGCCACCATCGCCGAGACCAACAACCTGCACCGGCGGGTCATGCTGATCTGCGGATTCGCCATCGGCGCGGCGGCCGTGTTCGGTTGGTTGCTGGCCGCCTTCGCGGTGCGCCCGTTCAAACAGCTCGCCCAGCAGACGCGGCTGATCGACGCCGGAGACGAGGCGCCGCGGGTCGAAGTGCACGGCGCCAGTGAAGCCGTGGAGATCGCCGAGGCGATGCGGGGGATGCTGCAGCGCATCTGGGACGAGCAGAACCGGACCAAGGAGGCGCTCGAGTCGGCCCGCGACTTCGCGGCGGTGTCCTCCCACGAGCTGCGCACGCCGCTCACCGCGATGCGCACCAACCTCGAGGTGCTGTCCACCCTGGACCTGGCGGACGACCAGCGCAAGGAAGTGCTCAGCGACGTCATCCGCACCCAGTCGCGGATCGAGGCCACACTGAGCGCGCTCGAGCGGCTGGCCCAGGGCCAGCTGTCGACGTCGGACGATCACGTGCCGGTCGACATCACCGAGTTGCTCGACCGCGCCGCGCACGACGCCATGCGGGTCTACCCGGAACTCGACGTGTCGCTGGTGCCGTCGCCGACGTGCATCATCGTGGGGCTGCCGGCGGGGTTGCGGCTGGCCGTTGACAACGCGATCGCCAACGCCGTCAAACACGGTGGCGCGACGCGCGTTCAGCTGTCCGCGGTCAGCTCGCGTGCCGGCGTGGACATCGCCGTCGACGACAACGGCAGTGGGGTTCCCGAGGCCGAACGCCGGGTGGTGTTCGAGCGATTCTCGCGCGGGTCGACGGCGTCGCATTCGGGCTCGGGTTTGGGGCTGGCGTTGGTGGCCCAGCAGGCCCAGCTACACGGCGGGACGGCTGCGCTTCAGGACAGCCCCCTGGGCGGTGCGCGGCTGCTGCTGCACATCCCCGCGCCGAGCTGACGCCGGATGCTGGCGCGACATTACGCCCGTGCCGGACGTCACTTCCTCGAACTCTTGCGCCACGGCGTGAAACACGCACGCGCGGCGGACTCTTCATCTTTGAACCAGACCTGCGCGACGGTCGGGTCGTAAGTCTCGTCGTCCGGGGTGTAGTAGAGCCGGGTGTCCGAACGGCCCTTGACCAGCCATCCGGCCGGTCCCCCGCCGTCGGGGGTGGCGCGGGCGGACCCCGGACCGTAGGGCTCATACGGCAAGACGGGCTTCCATTTGGGTGACTCCGCGGTGCCGGGCAGCCTCTTCGGCGCCGACTGTTCGGCGATCGGCGCCGCTTTTTTCACCGGACGCCCCGTGGCCTTTCTCGGCGGCACCCTCTTGCCGGGCGGAACCTTCTTCGGTGCCGCCTTTCTCGCACCCGGGACCCTCTTGACCGGCGATCCCTTGGCGCCCGGGCGAGCCTTCTTCGGCGGCGGTTTCCTCGCCGACGCGGGCTTGGCCTTCGGCTCCTTGTCGGCCCGTGCCGCGCGGGAAAAGAACCTTCTCAGGAACAAAAACCTGGCCTTGGGCGGCCGCTTCGGCTCCGGAGTCGTCGCTTCTTCCGCGACCGGGATCTCCGTCGTCGGCGGCTCTTGTGCGACGGGCAGCTCGGTGGCGGGCGACTCTTCCGCGACGGGTGCGTCGGTGGCCGGCGGCGCGTCGTCGACCGGGATCGCCGTCGGCGGCGGCTCCGGCTCGACCGGATTGTCCGGGAGGCGCGGCTCGTCGCCGACCGGGACCGCGGTCTTAGGCTGGGCGGGCTCGACGTGGACGTCCGCGGCCGGCGGCTCGTCAGTGCACTCTTCAGTGACGGGGATCTCCCTCGTCGGCGCGTCCGGCTCGACGGGGACCGTCGTCGTGAGCTGTTCGTCGTCGGCCGGGATGTCGGTCGCGAAGAACTCGTAGGGAGCCGAAATCCTGGTGGTCGGCTCGGGCTCGATGTCCGCCGCGACGGCCAACGCGTCGGCCTGCGCCGCCACCGGCATCGGCCGTTTGACGGGCCGCACCTTCAGCGCAAGCGTCAACACCAAACCCATCACGAAGGACAGGCCGAAGAGCAACCAGTGCACGTGGCTCATCACTTTCCGCCTATCCCGGGGCCGGTCCGGGCGGCGGGGAACTCTTCAACGCCGACGCGCTTGTTCATGACGTTGGCGATCACCCGGGCGACCGCCGAGCCGGCCACGAATGCGAGCAGGTACCACAACCACTGGATTACAAAATCCATGCCGGATCTCCTTAACTCACAACGATTTCGACGCGGCGATTCTTGGCGCGGCCCTCGGCCGTGTCGTTCGGGGCGATGGGGTTCGCCGAACCGAGGCCCTTGACCACCAGCTGAGTGCCCGCGACGCCATGGGCGACAAGGAAATCGGCGACCTTTTGGGCACGCTGGGTGCTCAGCGGAATGTTGATCGCCTCGACTCCGGAATTGTCGGCGTAGCCGTTGAGCGTCACCCGCGCCATCGGACACGCCTTGAGCTTGTCGGACACCTGGGTCAGTACCGGCTCATCGGCCGGGGTCAGGCTGACACCGTCATTGGCGAACTCGATCGGGCCGCCCGTCACGGCGATGATCGCCCCCCGCACGTCGGTGCACTGCACGGCGACGGGGGCGACGGGTGGTACGGGCGGCGCAACCGACCCCCTGATCACAAGGTTGTCAACGACGTTCAGCTTGGACCAGGTGCGCACCGCCTCCTGGTGGACAACGTTGTTTTGCTCTTGCGATGCGGCGGTGCCGGCCACGGTGATGGTGTCCCCGCGGACCATCAGACTGAAATCGGGAATCGAGGCGCTGTCTTTGAAAATCGGTCCGGCTTTTGAAAAGTCGAGCGCGTCGATATTGGGATTGATGTGTATTTGGTCGACGATGTTGACACCCGGCGGCAGCGAACCGTTAAGCGCCCTCAACAACGCCGCCTTGGCGGAGTCGTCGGGGAAATCCCCGCTGAGGGTTAAGTCATTGCCGCTGCGCGTAATTGAAAGCGGCGACAGGGACAGCTTCCGGGCGGCGGACGCGCTTGTCGGCGCCCCGGCGGGCGGGGCATGGGCGGATCGGGGTCGCGCGCACCCGCCGTAACCGATTGCGGCAATGAACAACGGAATAAGCGCGACGGCAATCAGCCAGGGCAGTCCAGGCGACCGCCGGTGCAATTCCGGCTCCGGCCGCGAGTCGGTATCTGCGGGCACTTGCCGCAAATCCGTGCCTATCCCCACTATTGCCCCCTCGGTCATTATTCACCCGCACTTTCGTTTTGCAGGCGATATGCAGCCTACCGATTCGGCGGGGCGACGCCTGCCAGGTCGGGCACACTGGACGCATGGGAAACGGCAGAAAACCGACCGACAGCGACACCCTCGCTCACATCCGCACCCTCGTCGACGAGGAGAAGGCCCTGCGCTCGCAGGTGCAGCGGGGCGACATCAGTGGGTCAGAGGAGCATGATCGCCTGCGCCGGGTGGAGGTCGAGCTCGACCAGTGCTGGGACCTGTTGCGGCAGCGCCGTGCGCTGCGGGAAAGCGGTGGTGACCCACGCGAGGCGCAGGTGCGCCCGCCCGACGAGGTCGAGGGCTACCTGAGCTGAGCTACCGCGGGAATGCCGACGCCTTCGACGCGATCGTCGTCGGCGGCGGCCACAACGGGCTGGTCGCGGCCGGCTACCTGGCCCGCGCGGGCCTGCGGGTCCGGGTGCTGGAGCGGCTGGAGCACCCCGGCGGGGCCGCGATTTCGGCGCAGGCCTTCCCCGGTGTCGGCGTCCGGTTGTCGCGGTACTCCTACCTGGTCAGCCTGCTGCCGGCCCGGATCGTGGACGACCTGGGCGCCGCGGTGCGACTGGCTCGCCGGCCATATTCGTCCTACACGCCTGATCCGGAGACCGGGGGCCGCCGCGGGCTGCTGATCGGGCGCCCCGGGACGTTCGGCGCCATCGGCGCCGCCGAAGACGAGGGCCGTTTCGCCGCCTTCTACCGGCAATGCCGGCTGGTGACCGAACCGCTCTGGCCGACGCTGCTCGAGCCGCTGCGCACCCGTGATGAGGCCCGCCGGCACGTCGTGGACGGCGGCGATCCCGGGGCCAAGGCCGCATGGCGGGCCATGATCGACGAGCCCCTCGACCGCGCCATCACCGGGGCGGTGGGCAACGACCTGGTTCGCGGCGTCATCGCGACCGACGCGCTGATCGGCACGTTCGCCCCGCTCGACGACCCGTCGCTGCGGCAGAACGTCTGCTTCCTCTACCACGTGCTGGGCGGGGGCACCGGGGACTGGGACGTCCCCGTCGGCGGGATGGGCTCGCTGTCCGCGGCCCTGGCGTCGGCGGCATTCGCTTATGGTGCCGAAATCATCACCGGCGCAGACGTTTTCGCGGTCGAACCCGACGGCGGCGTGCGCTACCGGGTCGGCGACGAAGAGCACGCGGTGCGGGGCCGGTTCGTGCTTGCCGGCGTCACACCCACGGTCCTGGCCGGCCTGCTCGGCGAGCGGCCGACGACCCCCGCGCAGGGCGCACAGGTCAAGGTGAACATGGTGCTGCGACGCCTGCCCCGATTGCGCGACAGCGGCGTCACACCCGAACAGGCGTTCGCCGGGACGTTCCACGCCAACGAGACCTGGCCCCAGCTGGACGCCGCGTATGCGCGCGCGGCGGCCGGGGACATCCCGAATCCGCTGCCCTGCGAAGCCTATTGCCATTCGCTGACCGATCCGAGCATTCTGTCGGCCGAGCTGCGCGAGTCGGGCGCCCACACCATGACGGTGTTCGGCCTGCACACCCCGCACTCGCTGTTCGACGGCAACTACTCCGGCGCCCTGCGTGACCGCCTGACCGAGTCTGTGCTCGCGTCGCTGAATTCCGTTCTGGCCGAGCCGATTCAGGAGGCATTGATGACCGATGTGCAGGGCCGGCCCTGCATCGAGACGACGACCACCCTGGACCTGCACCGCACACTGGGGATGACGGCGGGCAACATCTTCCACGGCGGCCTCACGTGGCCCTTCGCCGACGACGACGACCACGTGGACACGCCGGCGCGGCAATGGGGGGTCGCCACGGCGCACGATCGAATCATGTTGTGCGGCTCGGGCGCCCGCCGCGGCGGGGCGGTGTCGGGCATCGGCGGGCACAACGCCGCGATGGCCGTGCTGGCCACCCTCGCGAGCAGTCGCAAAAGCCCCTGATTTGGTGTCGAAATGGGTACTTTTGCGTCTGCTCGGCGGGAAAACTAGCGGTCGTTGATGGTGGCGTAGTCCCGCTCGGTGTACCCGGTGTAGATCTGGCGCGGACGCCCGATCTTGCTGTCGCCCTCGTCGTGCATCTCACGCCAGTGCGCGATCCAGCCCGGCAGCCGGCCCAGCGCGAACAGCACCGTGAACATCCTGGTCGGGAAGCCCAGGGCCCGGTAGATCAGGCCGGTGTAGAAGTCGACGTTGGGGTATAGCTTGCGCTCGACGAAGTAGTCGTCGGTGAGCGCCGCCTCTTCGAGTTCCTTCGCGATGTCGAGCAGCGAGTCGTCGCCGCCCAGCTTGCCCAGGATCTTGTCGGCCTGTTCCTTGACGATCCGGGCCCGCGGGTCGTAGTTCTTGTAGACGCGGTGCCCGAAGCCCATCAGCTTCACGCCGGCCTCGCGGTTCTTCACCTTCCGGACGAATTCGCCGACGTCGTCGCCGCTCTCCCGGATCTGCTCGAGCATCTCCAGCACCGCCTGGTTGGCGCCGCCGTGCAGCGGACCCCACAGCGCGTTGATGCCGCCGGAAATGGAGGTGAAAAGGTTGGCCCGTGAGGAGCCGACCAGCCGGACCGTCGACGTCGAGCAGTTCTGCTCGTGGTCGGCGTGCAGGATGAACAGCATGTCCAGCGCCCGCACGATCTCGGGGTCGGCGTGGTACGGCTCGGCCGGCAACCCGAACGTCATCCGCAGGAAGTTCTCCACCAGGGAAAGCGAGTTGTCCGGGTAGAGGAAGGGCTGCCCGATCGACTTCTTGTAGGCATACGCGGCGATAGTGGGCAGCTTGGCCAGCAGACGCGTGGTCGACAGCTCGACCTGGCCGTTGTCCATCGGGTCCAGCGCGTCCGGGTAGTAGGAGCTCAGCGCGTTCACCACGCTGGACAGCACCGGCATCGGGTGGGCGTTGGGCGGGAAGCCGTCGAAGAAACGCTTGAGGTCCTCGTGCAGCATCGTGTGCCGCTGGATCCGGTTGGTGAACTCGTCGAGCTGTTCCTTGTTCGGCAACTCGCCGTAGATGAGCAGGTAGCTGACCTCGATGAAGGTCGACTTCTCGGCGAGCTGCTCGATCGGGTAGCCGCGGTAGCGCAGAATGCCGGCGTCACCGTCGATGTAGGTGATGGAACTCTTGCACGAGGCGGTGTTGACGAAGCCGTTGTCGAACGTCGTGTAGCCGGTCTTGGACAAAAGGGGGCCGAGCGCAATCCCGTCGGCTCCTTCGGTGGCTTGCACGACCTCAAGGTCGATCTCGCCCCCTGGGTACTTCAGAGTTGCGGTGTCGTCGGTGTCGGCCACGAGAACCCCTTTGCGCTCTGGCTGGTATGGCTGCCCTGACTAGGTGCTTACTGCTGAAGGTAGTCGTTGTCGGGACGGCGTGCCTGCCCGGGGTCAAGTCCGCCGGTCTGGCGGCCGTCGGCTGGTTAAACCACGGTGAATTGCCGACGTGACGTGCGTCATACCGCGGCCGAGCGTGGGGCGCATTCAGGGCTGAAGGCGCTCGATTCGATCGCCGATCACCCGAATCCGGTTGTGCACCCGGTTTTCTCGGCCCTGCCAGAATTCGACCACCTCGGCCGCCAGCAGGTACCCGCCCCAGTTGGGCGGCACGGGGACGCATTCGGAGTCGGAGAAGCGGGCCGTGACCTCGGCGAGCTGGTCCAGCAGTGCGGCGCGCGACGCGATCGGCCGCGATTGGTGTGACGCCCACGCACCCAGTTGTGAGCCCCGCGGCCGCTTGGACCAATAGTCCTGCGTGACCTGCGGGTCGACCTTGCTCACCCGCCCGCTGATGTGCACCTGCCGGCCCAGCAGGTACCAGGGAAAGGTTGCCGACGCGTACGGCGTCGCCGCCAGCTCGGCGCCCTTGGCCGAGTCGTAGTTGGTGAAAAAAGTGATCCCCGTCTCGTCCGCACTCTTGCACAGCACCGATCGGCTGACCGGCCGGCCGTCTGCGACGGTGGCCAACACCATGGCGTTGGGTTCGGCCACGCCGGCGCGCTCCGCGTCGTCAATCCACTTGCGAAACAAGACAAGCCAGCCCTCCGCCAGCCAGTCCGCGTCGAGGTCCGTGCTGCCGTCCTTCTCGACCGACCCGTACTCCACGCGCATCGTCTCCAGGTGTTCTCTGCCTGCTCCGGGCCCCGGTCCTGCCATTGCGCCAACGCTACCGGGGGTCGCTACCGGCCGGTAGCATCCGCCCGCCGATGGGGTGCGAGAATTTGCGTATGACTGTGCCCGAGAACTTCGTCCCCGGCCTGGAGGGCGTGGTGGCGTTCACCACCGAAATCGCCGAGCCGGACAAAGACGGCGGCGCGCTGCGCTACCGCGGCGTGGATATCGAAGACCTGGTGAGCCAGCAGGTGACCTTCGGCGACGTGTGGGCGCTGCTGGTCGACGGCAAGTTCGGTCATGGGCTGCCGCCCGCCGAGCCCTTCCCGCTGCCGATCCACACCGGCGATGTGCGGGTCGACGTGCAGGCGGGGCTGGCCATGCTGGCGCCGATCTGGGGCTACAAGCCGTTGCTGGACACCGACGACGCCACCGCCCGCGATCAGCTGGCCCGCGCCTCGGTGATGGCGCTGTCCTACGTCGCGCAGTCGGCGCGCGGCATCTATCAGCCCGCCGTCCCGCAGCGGGTCATCGACGAATGCCCGACCGTCACAGCGCGATTCATGACCCGCTGGCAGGGCGAACCCGACCCCCGGCACGTCGAGGCGATCGACGCCTACTGGGTGTCGGCCGCCGAGCACGGCATGAACGCCTCGACGTTCACCGCGCGGGTGATCGCCTCGACCGGAGCGGACGTCGCGGCTTCGCTGTCGGGGGCGATCGGGGCGATGAGCGGCCCGCTGCACGGCGGCGCGCCGGCCCGGGTGCTGCCGATGCTCGAGGAGGTCGAGCGCACCGGCGACGCGCGCAGCCTGGTGAAGGGCATTTTGGACCGCGGAGACAAGCTGATGGGTTTCGGCCACCGCGTGTACCGCGCCGAGGACCCGCGGGCCCGGGTGCTGCGGGCGGCCGCCGAGCGGCTGGGCGCCCCGCGCCACGAGGTCGCCGTCGCGTTGGAGCAGGCCGCGCTGGCCGAGCTGCGGGAGCGGCGCCCGGACCGCGCCATCGAGACCAACGTCGAGTTCTGGGCCGCGGTCATCCTGGACTTCGCCCGGGTGCCGGCCAACATGATGCCGGCGATGTTCACCTGTGGACGCACCGCGGGATGGTGCGCCCACATCCTCGAGCAGAAGCGGCTGGGCAAGCTGGTCCGCCCGTCGGCCATTTACGTCGGTCCGGGCCCGCGCAGCCCGGAAGCCGTCGAGGGTTGGGACCGGGTTCTCACCCACGCCTGAGTTCGGCGAGCGATAACCACACCGCGAATTTCGGCCCAACATTTCGCACTGCGGTCACGCTCGCGTGAGTTAGTTGTCGGTGCCCGGCGATTGAATGGGCGTGTTTCGCGATGACCCCGATGACTTTGCATCGCGGGACGAGTCAATACCCGTGTGCCGGCCCACGCCGGGGTTGGCACGGGAGACCGACAACAAGGAGACCACCATGGCGATCGACATCGAACCCGCACTGTCCCCGCACCTCGTCGTCGACGACGCCGCCGCGGCGATCGACTTCTACGTCAAGGCCTTTGGCGCCGTCGAGCTGGGCCGGGTGCCGGGCCCCGACGGCAGGCTGGTACACGCCGCGCTGACCATCAACGGCTCCACCGTGATGCTCAACGACGACTTTCCGGAAACCTGTGGCGGCAAGTCGATGACGCCGAAGGCCCTGGGCGGCACCCCCGTCACCATCCACCTGACGGTCACGGACGTCGACGCGAAGTTCCAGCAGGCGCTGGACGCGGGCGCCACGGTGGTGGCTCCGCTGGACGACCAGTTCTGGGGAGACCGCTACGGCGTGGTCGCCGACCCGTTCGGCCACCACTGGTCGCTGGGGCAGCCGGTGCGCGAGGTCAGCCCCGAAGAGATCGCAGCCGCGATGTCCGGGCAGCCGGGCTAGGCGTCCAGTAGCCGTGCCAGCAGCCGGCGTCGCCGCGGCGGCGCCGGCGCGGTGGCTGCCACGGCGAGCATGTCGGCGACATCGGTGAATTTGTTGCGCGGCCGCCCGCCGTGGGCACTGTGGCCGCCGCGTTCGATTTCCGCGGCGTCGATCGCGCGCCATCCCGCGGAGTCGACGACGTCGGGCTGGCGCCCACGCACCAGTTCGTCCAATGCGCCGGGCGTGGCGGCCGGGTGGGTGAGCCGGCCGGCGTTGAAATCGGCGACCAGCGCCTGGACCGTTTGCAGGGAGCAGGACTTGTTGGTGCCGATGAACCCCGTCGGTCCGCGCTTGATCCAACCCGCGACGTAGGCGCCGGGCACCGGACGCCCGGAGCCGGGGTCGACGACGCGGCCGCCGTCGTTGGGCACGACGGCCGCCGATTCGTCGAACGGAAGCCCACGGATCTCCTTGCCGCGGTAGCCGATCGACGTCAGCACCAGGCCCGCCTCCAGCCGGCGCACCTCCTCGGTGCCGGTGACGGTGAACTCGACGCCCGTGGCGCGCCGCTCTCCGGGCACGCGGTGCGGCGTCAGCCCATAGGCCAGCCGGATTCGGCGGCGAGACGTCGGCACCGCGGCGTCACCCAGTTTGCTCAGGATCTCCAGCTTGTTCTTGGTCAAGGGATCCGACTCGACCGCGAGATCGCTTGCCACCCTTTGCTGGTCGACGGCGTCGAGCACGACCTCGGATGCGCCGGTGAGCCCGATCAGTTCGGGCAGGGTGAAGGCCGAATGGGCCGGGCCGCGCCGGGCGGCGATCACCACTTCGCGCACCGCGGAGCGCCGCAACGCCTCGAGCGCATGGTCGGAGATGTCGGTGCGGGCAAGAACGTCGGGGTCCGCGGTGAGGACGCGGGCCACATCGAGGGCGACATTGCCGTTGCCGATGATCACCACCCGCTCCTGACTGAGATCGACTGGCAGGTCGGTGAAGTCGGGATGCCCGTTGACCCACGCGACGAACTCGGTGGCGGTCCCGGTGCCCGGCAGGCCCATGCCGTCGATGCCGAGGCGACGATCGTCGGGTGCACCCACCGCATACACCACGGCGTGATGGTGGGCCAACAGATCCGCGTGACTCAGGTGCCTGCCGATCTCGACGTTCAGGTAGAACCGGAAGTGCCGGTGGGCGGATATCCGGTCGAAAAGCCGGGTGACCTTCTTGGTGTTCTGGTGGTCGGGCGCCACCCCGGCGCGCACCAGCCCGTAGGGCGTCGGCAGCTTCTCAAAGACGTTGACCCGCACGCCCTGTTGGGTGAGCAGCTCGTCGGCGGCATACATCGCCGCGGGGCCCGAGCCGACGATGGCAACGGTCAACGGCCGCCGGCGGGCGCGCACCTCGGCGGCGGGGATCACGGGGGCCAGCTTCGAGGTGGGCGGCAGCTTCTCGCCCTCGGGCCGCTCCGGGTAGAAGGACGCGTTGATCTCCACGAACGGCAGCTGCTTGGCGTCCAGCCGGGTGTCGGGCGCGATGGCGCCGACCGGGCAGGCGCTCACGCACGCGCCGCAGTCCACGCACGCCACCGGATCGATGTAGAGCATCTCGGTGGTGGCAAACCCCGGCTCGTCCGGTGACGGGTGGATGCAATTGACGGGGCACGCGAAAACACAGGACCCGTCGTTGCAGCACGACTGGGTAATAACGTGCGGCATAAGGGAACCCGTGCAGTCCTAAGCGGCCGGCGCGGCGGCCAGGTGCCGGCGCTGCGGCTCGCTGCGGTAGCGCGACGGCTTGCCGTTGATCTTGCAGAGCCGCCACATCAGCCGGGCCGACCGCGTTTCCATCAGCCCGGTGTCGTGAGCCAGCATTCGCACATCACCGAACATGTCGCTGAGCCACTTGCGCGACTCCGGGGACCGGAAGAACAGTTCCTTCTTGACCTCGCGCGGAATCTCGAATTCGCGCCAGAATGCCTTGGGCGGCACCACGATTGCGCGGCACAACACCTTCATGGTCAGCGGCAGGTACAGCGCCGTCCAGAACCGTTGGCGGTCGGTCAGCTCCGGCAACCGCCTGCGCAGGAACTCGTGGGCGAACGAGATGTGCCGGGCCTCCTCGGCCACGTGGATGGCC
Organism: Mycobacterium sp. E2699; assembly: GCF_001666745.1. Lineage (NCBI taxonomy): Bacteria > Bacillati > Actinomycetota > Actinomycetes > Mycobacteriales > Mycobacteriaceae > Mycobacterium > Mycobacterium sp. E2699. The sequence continues at coordinate 44,789 of NZ_LZJH01000048.1, forward strand.
ATCACCCGCTCCATGATCGGGTGCAGCGACTTACCTTCGCGCAGCACGTTTTTCTGCGTGTGGTCGATGGGTTCCTCACCGGCGAGCACGCCGATGAAAAACGCCACCGGCAACGGGCCGGCGACCAGTGGAACCAGCGGCGAGAGCCACTTGAGCATCCGCGGCATTCCCGGCACGTCGGCGCCGATGCGGTTCACCATCTCCTGGAACATCATGGTGTGGTTGCACTCTTCGACAGATTCGTGCAGGCAGTACCGGTATTCGGGCGACCCGTTGGGCACCCAGAACGTGTAGTTCATCAGGCCGCGGATCAGGATCGACTCGAAATGCAATCCCACCTTGGCGACGTTGGCCTGTCGCCACATGCCGATCTTGATCTTGCGCTCTTGGGATTGGGCCTGATACCAGGGATGCCGCCCCAATGGATCGGTCAACGGCAGGATCCATCGGGGGTCGTTCTCCGTGACCGCGAATTCCGGTGAGTCCCAGTCGATGTCGGTATACGGGTTGAAGTTGCGCCGCACCGACCCCTCGGACAGTGTGGCAAGCATGTTCACGTACTCGGCGTCGTCGCGCACTTCCATGTTGCGTCGCCAACGCCGGACCATTCGCGTCCTGTCCATTCCAAGCCTCCCCAACGAGGTTTACATTTGGACGTGCAATGTCCAGACAGTACCGCAGGTACCGGATATTTTCTAGACCGCTCCAAGGCACTGTGGGCTGACCAGTGGTCACCCGATCCGTGTGGTCTGGCTCACAACCCGTCGCCCACTCCAGCCCGCGGCGCCGCCGCCTTCGGATCGCTCACTAGGCTGGCTGACATGGCTGACCAGCTCGACATCCCCTCCGACATCAAACCCCGCGACGGCCGCTTCGGCTCCGGCCCCTCCAAGGTCCGACCCGAGCAGCTGAAGGCGTTGACCACCACCGCCGCGCCGCTGTTCGGCACGTCGCACCGGCAAGCGCCGGTCAAGGATCTGGTGGGCCGGGTTCGCTCCGGAGTGCGAGAGCTTTTCTCCGTGCCCGACGGTTATGAGGTCATCCTTGGCAACGGCGGTGCGACGGCGTTCTGGGACGCCGCCGCCTTCGGGCTGATCGACACGCGCTCGCTGCACCTGTCGTTCGGCGAGTTCAGCTCGAAGTTCGCCTCCTGCGTCGCCAAGAACCCGTTCGTCGGCGACCCCATCATCATCAAGTCGGACGCCGGCAGCGCGCCCGAGCCGCAGGCCGATCCGTCGGTCGACGCGGTCGCCTGGGCGCACAACGAGACGTCGACCGGCGTCGCGGTGCCGATCCGCCGGCCCGCCGGCTCGGACGGCGCCCTGGTCCTCATCGACGCGACGTCGGGCGCGGGCGGCCTCCCCGTCGACATCACCCAGGCGGACGCCTACTACTTCTCGCCCCAGAAGAACTTCGCCAGCGACGGCGGGCTGTGGCTGGCCGTCCTGAGCCCCGCCGCGCTGGCGCGCATCGAGTCCATCGCCTCCTCCGGGCGCTGGGTTCCCGACTTCCTGTCGCTGCCGATAGCCGTCGAAAACAGCCTGAAGAATCAGACGTACAACACCCCGGCGATCGGCACCCTGGCACTGATGGCCGAGCAGCTGGACTGGCTGCTCGGCAACGGCGGCCTCGACTGGGCGGTGAAGCGCACGGCGGATTCCTCGCAGCGGTTGTACTCGTGGGCGCAGGAGCGGCCCTACACCACGCCGTTCGTCACCGATCCGGCGTTGCGGTCCCAGGTGGTCGGCACGATCGACTTCGTCGACGAGGTCGACGCCGCGGCCGTCGCCAAGACGCTGAGGGCCAACGGCATCGTCGACACCGAGCCCTACCGCAAACTGGGCCGCAACCAGTTGCGGGTGGCGATGTTCCCCGCCGTCGACCCCGATGACGTCAGCGCCCTGACCCAGTGCGTCGACTGGGTGGTCGAGCGCCTTTAACTCAACCGTCACCGGCCCGCAACCCGCCAGCGTGTCAGAGCGGGTTACCGGCGTTGGCTGCATTAGAGTGCGGACCTGACGGGTCCGTCGCTGACCGGCGCGGAGCCTCCGAGGAGAAGCCATGCGGGAACTCAAAGTGGTTGGTCTCGATGACGAGGGCAAATACATCCTCTGCCAGGGTGACGACCCCGCAGAACGGTTCAAGCTGGTGGCCGACGACAGACTCCGGGCCGTCCTCCGCGGCGAGTCGCCACCGCCCGAGCAGCCGCAGCTGGACATCCAGGTCACTAACATGTTGAGCCCCAAAGAAATTCAGGCCCGAATCCGCGCCGGCGCGTCAGTCGACCAGGTGGCCACCGCGTCGGGCTCAGACATTTCCCGGGTCCGCCGGTTCGCTCACCCCGTGTTGCTGGAACGCGCTCGCGCCGCGGAACTGGCAACGGCGGCGCACCCGATGCTCGCCGACGGGCCCGCCGTCCTCACGCTGCTGGAGACGGTCAGCGCCGCCTTGGTGGCGCGCGGGCTGGAGCCCGACCGGCTCAGCTGGGACGCCTGGCGCAACGAAGACAGCCGCTGGACCGTGCAACTCGCTTGGAAGGCGGGGCGTTCCGACAACATCGCGCACTTCAGCTTCGCCCCCGGCGCCCACGGCGGAACGGTCACGGCGGTCGACGACGCGGCCAGCGAGCTGATCGACCCGGCCTTCGAGCGCCCGCTGCGGCCGCTCGCCCGGGTGGCCCGCCTGGACTTCGAGGCCCCGCAACCTCCCGCCCCCGAAGGAAAAGCCGCCGAGCCCGCCGAGCCCGCCGAGCCCGCCGCACCGCCGGAACAGCCGGTGCACACGCGGCGCGGCAAGCCGGTCATCCCGGCGTGGGAAGACGTGCTGCTCGGCGTCCGATCCGGCGGCCACCGCTAGCCCGATGGCGGGGGCCCGCGGTCCCCGCTAGCCGACCGTCATCGCCAGCAGCGTCAGCCATGCCCCGGCCACCCCCACGGCCGCGCCCAGCACAAACCAGCGCAGCACCGGCGTGCGCCGCCAGCCCCACAACGTCGGCGCCAAGCCACCCGCCGCCACGGCGTTGAGCCCGACCGCCAACAACGGATGCACCCGGATCAGCCCGAGACTGAGCACCACCACGGCGACGCCTGTCACGCCGGCGACGAACGCGGAAACCGTCAAACCCGTTGCCCAGGGGACGGACTCGTCACTCACCACGTGAGCCTAGCCCGCTCGTAGAACGCCAGGGCCGCCGCCGTCGCGACGTTGAGCGAGTCGGTGCCGCGCGACATCGGGACCCGCACCGGCACGTCACTGAGCCGCAGAGTGGCCGTCGTCAGCCCGGGGCCCTCGGCGCCGACCAGCACCGCGACACGCTCGTCGACCGCCGCCGCCATCGCTTCGGCCAGCGCGGACGCCTCGCGCTGCGGTGTCATCGCCATGAGCCGAAACCCGTTCTCCTTCAACAGCAGAAGGTCGTGGGGCCAGTGCGAAGCCCGCGCGTAGGGCACCAGCAGCGCGTGACCCATCGACACCCGCACGGCCCGGCGGTACAGCGGGTCGGCGCAGCCCTCGCCGAATATCACCGCGTCGACCCCCAGCCCGGCCGCGTTGCGGAAGATCGAGCCCAGGTTCTCGTGGTCGTTGACACCCTCGAGCACCGCGACTGTCCTGGCGGACTCCGCCACCTGCGCGACGCTGGGCTCCGGCACCCTGCGGGCGGCCGCGAGGACGCCGCGGTTCAGGTGGAAGCCGACCACCTGCGCCATCACCTCGGCCGACGCCCGGTAGAACGGCGCCGCGGCACCGGCCAGGTCGTCCTTGAGCTCCAACAGCCGACGCTCGGTGCCCAGCAGGGCGTGCGGGGTGAATCGGGACGCCAGCATGCGCTGCACGACCAGCACCCCTTCGGCGATCACCAGCCCCTTGCCCGTCGGCAGATCGGGACGGCGATCGACGCTGTTCAGGTCGCGGAAATCGTCGACGCGCGGGTCGTCGGGGTCGGTGACGTCCTGAACATCCAAGCCGCCGGTCACGGGCTTTCGTCGACCAGCGCAAGCATCAGATCGGCGGCCTCGCGCAGGGTCTCGCGCTGGTCGCCGTCCAGGGTCGCCAGCCGCTTGGCCAGCCACTCCTGGCGGGCGCGACGGTTGGCCTTGACCAACTCGGCACCGGACTCGGACACCGAGACCAGCACCTGCCGGCCGTCGACGGGATGCGGGGCGCGGTCCACCAACCCCATCTCTGCGAGCGACGCGATCACCCGGGTCATCGACGGCGGTCGCACGCGCTCGCGAATCGCCAGCGCGCCGGGCGTCATCGCGCCCTCGTTGGTCAGCGTCGCCAGCGCCGACAACTGCGACAGCGACACCGGCGATGACGGATTGCGGAACCGCAGTTGGCGGGCCAGCCGCATCACCGCCAGCGACAAGTCGCTCGCCAGCCGGGCGTCGCTGTCAGGCATGGCGCGAGGTTACACGTAACGCCACTGATGCGGGACACCAAACTGACATCCGTGGACTTTGGTCCTCGACCTCGCTCGGGCGGTTCCGGGCCCCGTCGCCGCCGGGTATGTTGATCGCGATGTCTGTCGAACCCGGCCACACCCCGGAGCCGCCGCCGCTCCCGCGGGCGCTGCTGGAGGTGTGGCCCGTCATCGCGGTCGGCTTCCTGGGCTGGCTGATCGGCGCGGCGCTGGCTTTCGCCGTGCCGGCCCTGCAGAGTTGGCGCCCGGTGACGCTGGGCGGGCTGGGCGTGGGACTGCTCGGCACCAGCATCTTCGTGTTGCAGCTCGCCGGCGCTCGCCGCGGCGCCCGTGGCGCGCAGACGGGCCTGGAAACCTACCTCGACCGCAACTAGTTCCGCCTTGGAGGACCGATGGCCGCCCCGCTGCTGCAAGCGCAAGTCGACATCGACGCACCGGCATCGAAGGTCTGGGCGTTGATATCCGACTTCGGCAGGATGCCGGAGTGGAGCCCGCAGTGCCGCTGGATGAGGCCGTTCGGGCCGCTGCGCGCGGGCACCCGCACCCTCAACCTCAACCGCCGCCACCGCATGTTCTGGCCCACCACCTGCACGGTTGTCGAGGTCATCCCCGAAAAGAGGCTCGCGTTCCGTGTCGACATCAACGGCACCATCTGGAGCTACGAGCTCGAGCCCACCGGCCAGGGCACGCGGGTGATCGAGAGCCGTCACGCCGAGAACGGCGTCAGCGCGTTTTCCAGTCTGTCGGTTAACGCGCTCATGGGTGGGACCGCGAACTTCGAACGCGAGCTGCTCGACGGGATGAACGCCTCGCTGGCGAGAATCAAGGCCGCCGCCGAGCGGGGCTAATCGCCCGGTTCCGCCGGCTCGGTCTCCGCGGCCTCCGGTATGGGCTCCGGTATCGGCTCCGGCTCGGCCTCGGCCGCCTCCGGTATCGGCTCCGGCGATTGCGGCGGCGGCTTCTCCGCGACGTCCAGCACGCCGTCGTCGTACGGCTCGTACGCGGGCGAGCCGGTGCCAGCGGGGGCCGGCGTGTCGGAATGGGCGCCGCAGCCGTACTGCTTGTCGACGATGCGCCCGTCGGCGGACAGCTCGTTACCGCACACACCGAACATCGCGCCCAGCGAACCGGCCAGGGGCAGGAAGAAACCACAATCGCGGCACATCCGCTTGGTGGACCGGGCCATCGCCGAATCGGGACCGAATTCCCCGGTGTGCCAGCGCTCGGCCGCCTCGGCGCGGCCGACGGCGCTCATCACCCAGCGCCGGCCCAACCCGATTTCGGCGGCGGTCTCGTCGATCTCCGGGTCGCCGCTGGCGGCGTAGCCGGGGACCAATCGCGGGTCGTCCGCCGCGGGCGCCAGCAGGTCGCCGGGGCTCAGATCGCCCGGCCGCACCCGTTGATCCCACGGCACCCACTGCGGCGCCAGCAGCGCCGTCGGCCCGGGGATCAGCACCACTTCGCTGATCGTGGCGTGGTCGGCACCCGGGTACGCGGCGACGACGGCCGCCCATTGCCACCCCTGGTAACCGGGCAGATGCGCCAGGAACCGGTGGGTCGCGGCGGTCGGGTCCTCGTAGCCGACGCCCAGGTAGTCCCCGACGGCCTCGGCGCCGGCGAACTCCTCGACGGCCGCCCTGGCCCGGTCGGCCGCGCCGGTGAGCACCGCCGCCAACTCGTCGGGCCAGTCGGCCACGGTCGTCGCGGCGGGTTCCACCGACCCTTCACTGGGTCCGGTCACGCTGTCCCCTCTCTTGCACTGCGTCTCCAATACTAAGGTTGGCGAGCCACGCCCGGTTGCCTGCCGGCATAAGACAGAATTGATTCGTGTCCGGACGGCGGCGTGACGATCGGGGCCGGGTGGCCTCCAACCCGGGTCGCCGGAGGGGCCCGGACCGCAACGGCTCGGCGGGCCAGCACCCGGGCATGGCCAACTACCCGGCCGATGACGCCGGCCGGGCGCGGTCGCGGCGCCCCCCGCCGATGCCCAGCGCGAACCGGTATCTGCCGCCGTTGGGCGAGCAGGCCGAGCCGGGCCGCACGGGTGACACACCCCCACGCGGTCCCACCGCCGGCGAACGGATCACGGTCACCCGCGCCGCGGCGATGCGCAGCCGCGAGATGGGTTCCCGCATGTACTGGATGGTGCAGCGGGCCGCCACCGCCGACGGCGCCGACAAGTCCGGCCTGACGGCACTGACGTGGCCGGTGGTCGCCAACTTCGCGGTGGATGCCGCGATGGCCGTCGCGCTGGCCAACACGCTGTTCTTCGCCGCGGCCAGCGGGGAGAGCAAGTCGAAGGTCGCGCTGTACCTGCTGATCACCATCGCGCCGTTCGCGGTGATCGCGCCGCTCATCGGCCCGGCGCTGGACCGGCTGCAGCACGGCCGGCGCGTCGCTCTCGCGCTGTCCTTCGCGCTGCGCACCGCGCTGGCGGTGTTGCTGATCATGAACTACGACGGCGCCACTGGCAGCTACCCGTCGATGGTGCTCTACCCGTGCGCACTGGCCATGATGGTGCTCTCCAAATCGTTCAGCGTGCTGCGCAGCGCGGTGACGCCGCGGGTGATGCCGCCGTCCATCGACCTGGTGCGGGTGAACTCCCGGCTGACGGTATTCGGCCTCCTGGGCGGCACGATCGCCGGCGGCGCCATCGCGGGCGGCGTCGAGTTCGTCGGCACCCACCTGTTCAAGCTGCCCGGCGCGTTGTTCGTCGTCGTCGCCGTCACGATCGCCGGCGCCTTGTTGTCGATGCGGATCCCGCGCTGGGTGGAGGTGACCGCGGGCGAGGTCCCGGCCACCCTGAGCTACCGCAATGACGGCGGGCCGCCGCGGCGGGGCTGGCCTGAGGAGGTCAGGAAGGTCGGCGGCACGCTTCGGCAACCGTTGGGCCGCAACATCATCACCTCGCTGTGGGGCAATTGCACGATCAAGGTGATGGTCGGCTTCCTGTTCTTGTACCCGGCGTTCGTCGCCAAGGCCCATCAATCCAACGGGTGGGAACAACTGGCCATGCTGGGCATGATCGGCGCCGCGGCGGGGATCGGCAACTTCGCGGGCAACTTCACCAGCGCCCGCCTGAAGCTGGGCAGGCCGGCCGTGCTGGTGGTGCGCTGCACCGTGGCGGTGTCCGCGGTCGCGCTGGCCGCTTCGGTGGCGGGCACCCTGGCGGCGGCCGTGATCGCCACCCTGGTCACCTCGGGGTCCAGTGCGATCGCCAAGGCCTCGCTGGATGCCTCGTTGCAACACGACCTGCCCGAGGAATCGCGCGCATCGGGGTTCGGGCGATCGGAATCCACGCTGCAGCTGGCCTGGGTGCTGGGCGGTGCGCTGGGCGTGCTCGTGTACACCGAGCTGTGGGTCGGCTTCACCGCCGTCAGCGCCCTGCTCATCCTGGGCCTGGCGCAGACCCTCGTCAGCTTCCGCGGCAATTCGTTGATCCCCGGCCTCGGCGGCAACCGGCCCGTCATGGTCGAGCAGGAGGGCATGCGCGCCGGCAGGCCGGCGGCGGTGCCTGAGTGAAACGCGCCACGGTCATGATCGTCGCGGCCGTGGTGGCCCTCGCGTGCATCGGCGCCGGGGTCGGGGCGTGGCTGCTGGTGCGACGGCCCGGTGTGCAGCGGCCCGAGATCAGCGCGTACTCGCACGGGCACCTGACCCGGGTCGGGCCGTACCTGTACTGCAATGTGCTGAACCTCAACGACTGTCAGACGCCGCAGGCCCAGGGCGAGCTGCCGTTCAACGAGCGCTACCCGGTGCAGCTTTCCGTCCCGGAAGCGATCGCGCGGGCGCCGTGGCGCCTGCTGCGGGTCTACGAGGATCCCGCCAACACGACCGTGACCATGTACCGGCCGGACAGCCGCTTCGCGGTGACCATCCCGTCGGTCGACCCGCAGCGCGGGCGGCTGACCGGGATCGTCGTGCAGTTGCTGACGCTGGTGGTCGACGAGGGCCAATCGAATGACACCGCCGCGCTGCGCGCCGTGCCGCACGCGGAATGGTCGGTGCGCCTGACGTCCTGACCTATTGCTGGCCGAACGTGGAGTTGTTGCGCCCAAACCACGTGATTTCCCGCAGCAACTCGACGTTGGACCGCGGGTGTCGGTGGCGACCGGCACCGTGTGCGCATGGAGATCCTGGATTGGCCGTTCAGAGGAACCGACGCGCTCGCGGCCGGAGTCCTCAACCGGCATCGGTTACGCACCGATTTCGAGATGGTCCATCGCAACGTCTACATCCGTCGCGGCCTGAAGTTGACGCCCGTAACCCGAGCGGTCGCCGCCTGGCTGTGGTCCGAGCGGACCGCGACGTTGGCGGGCCTGTCCGCCGCGGCGTTGCACCGCACGGCTTGGATCGACCACTGGCTGCCGGCCGAACTGAACCGACCCAGCCGCCATAAGGCGCGCGGCATCATTGTGCACAGCGACACCTTGGACGACGACGAAACGTCTGCGCGCGACGGCATTCGCATGACCACGCCGGCCCGCACGGCATTCGACCTCGGAAGGCGAAAAGGCCTGACAACGGCCGTGATTCGGCTGGACGCTCTCATGCATGCAACAGGGGTGAAGGCTGCTGACATCGAGCTGGTCGCCGACCGCCATCGCGGCGCCCGCGGGTTGATTCAGTTGCGACGGGTGTTGCACCTGGCCGATGGGGGCTCGGAATCGCCGTACGAGACGAAGACCCGTCTGGCCCTGGTCAGCGCCGGGTTGCCACGGCCTCGGACCCAGATCGAGGTGCTCAACGAATGGGGTTTGGTGGTGGCCCGGATCGATATGGGATGGGAGGAGTGGAAGGTGGGCGTCGAATTCGACGGCGCGCACCATTGGACCGATCCTGCGCAGCGAAGCCGCGACATCGACCGACTGGCGGAACTCGAGGCGCGTGGCTGGGCGATCGTCCGCGTCAGCGCCGAGATGCTACGAAACCGACCGGACGTCGTCGTCGCGCGCGTGCATCGCGCCTTGCTCGCGGCTGGTTGCCCACTATGACGCGCCCAACGTGGAGTTGTTGCGTGAAAACACAACAATTTCTCGCAACAACTCCACGCTCGGCGGGAAGATCTCAGGCGCCGTGGCCGGCCGGCACTCGCTCCCCCTCGACCGGCGGCCCGGGCGGGGTGCCGTCCCCGAACGGCCTGCCGCCCAACGCCTCTCGCTCGTGCGGGGTCAGCCAGCCGGCCAGGTCGGGGCCCTTGGGCACGATACGGGTGGGGTTGATGTCGGCGTGCACGATGTAGTAGTGCTGCTTGATCTGGACGAAGTCGACGGTGTCGCCGAAGCCGGGGGTCTGGAACAGGTCACGCGCGTAGGCCCACAATACCGGCATCTCGGACAGCTTGCTCCGGTTGCACTTGAAGTGCCCGTGGTAGACGGGGTCGAAGCGGGCCAGCGTGGTGAACAGCCGGACATCGGCCTCGGTGATGGTGTCACCCACCAGGTAGCGCTGCCCGGAAAGGCGATCGCTCACCCAGTCGAGCGCGGTGAACAGCCGGTCGTAGGCCGCCTCGTAGGCCTGCTGCGAGCCGGCGAAACCGCAGCGATAGACGCCGTTGTTGATCTCGGTGTAGACCCGCTTGCTCACCTCGTCGATCTCGGCACGCAGCGGCTCGGGGTAGAGCCGCGGTGCGCCGTCGCGGTGGTAGGCGGTCCACTCGGTCGACAGATCCAGCGTCATCTGCGCGAAGTCGTTGGTGACCACCGCGCCGCTCGGCACGTCGACGATCGCCGGCACCGTGATGCCCTTGGGGTAGTCGGGGAAGCGTTTGAAGTAGGCGTCCTGCAGCCGCGGGATCTTCAGCACCGGGTCGACGCCGCCCGGGTCCAGGTCGAAAGTCCAGCTGCGCTCGTCGTGGGTGGGGCCGCAAAACCCAATGGAGAGAACGTCTTCCAGGCCCAATAGCCGCCGCACGATGATCGCGCGGTTGGCCCACGGGCAGGCGCGGGCCACGACAAGCCGATACCGTCCGGGCTCCACCGGGTAACCGTCGCGTCCGTCGGCCGTGATGCGGGTGGTGATGTAGTTGGTGTCACGGGTGAATTCGCCCGCCGGGGCGACATAGGAGGCCATGGCGACAATTCTGCCCGGGAACTCAGGTCAGGAAGCGGCGCGCCAGGTTGGTCTCGGTCGAAGCCCCCGGCTCCCAGTGGGCGATCCACGGACCGGTGCCCTCCGACTGATCGATGATGCCGTCCTCCAGCCAGGTGTAGTGCCCGGCCAGCACGTCACGGGTCAGCCGCACGTCGCTGCTGTCGGTGTTGGACCACAGCGCCTCGAACAGGGCCTCCACCCGCAGCGTCGCCTGCTCACAGAACGTTTCGGCCAGCTGGTATGCCTGCCGACCGACGGCCGGGTCGGCGGCCCGCTGCCCCTCGGCGCGGACGCACGCCGCGGACATCGCGAACAGCTCCGCGCCGATGTCGACGATCCGGCCCAGGAACCCCTGCCGTTGCTCGAGCCTGGCCTGCCAGCGCGCCATCCCGTAGAAGGTGTTGCGGGCCAGCTTGCGCGTGGAGCGTTCGACGAACCGCAGGTGTGCCGCCAGCGGGCCGAACTCGCTGTACGCGGTGGGCCGCTGCCCTTCACCGAACACCAACTGCGGCAACCACTTTGCGTAGAATCCGCTGGCGCCGACGGCCGCGGCGGCCTTCTCCCGCAGACCGGTGTCGGGCTTGGCGAGGTCGCCGGCCGCGGTCAGATGGGCGTCGACCGCCTCCCGCGCGATGAGCAGACGCATGATCTCGCTCGATCCCTCGAAGATGCGGTTGATCCGCAGGTCGCGCACCACCTGCTCGGCGGGCACCGCGCGCTCGCCGCGCGCGGCCAGCGACTCCGCGGTCTCGTAGCCCCGCCCGCCGCGGATCTGCACGAGCTCGTCGGCGATGAGGCAGGCCATCTCGCTGGACCACAACTTGGCCAGCGCCGCCTCGATCCTGATGTCGTTGCGGCCTTCGTCGGCCATCTGCGCGGACAACTCGAGCACGGCGTCGAGCGCATAGGTGGTGGCGGCGATGAAAGAGATCTTGCTCGCCACCGCTTCGTGTTTGGCCAGTGGCTTGCCCCACTGCACGCGCTCGCCGGACCATTCGCGGGCTATCTTCAGCGCCCACTTCGACGAGCCGGTCGCGCTCGCGGGGATCGACAGCCGCCCGGCGTTGAGCGTCGTCAGCGCGATCTTCAGGCCGTCGCCTTCCCGGCCGATCAGGTTCTCGGCGGGCACCCGCACGCCGTGCAGCCTGGTCACACCGTTCTCGATGCCGCGCAAACCCATGAACGAGTTGCGCCGCTCCACGGTGATCCCGGGCGAATCGGCCTCGACGACAAAGGCGCTGATGCCCCCGCGATGCCCGTCACTCTTGGGCACGCGCGCCATGACCACCAGCAATTCGGCGACCACGCCGTTGGTCGTCCACAACTTCACGCCCTCGAGCTCGTACGCCTTGCCGTCCTCGATCGGTGTCGCCGTGGATGCCAGGCGCGCCGGGTCGGAGCCGACGTCGGGTTCGGTGAGCAGGAACGCCGATATCGCGCCGGCGGCACACCGCGGCAAGAACCTCTGCTTCTGTTCGGGGGTCCCCGCGAGTTTGAGCGGCTCCGGCACCCCGATCGACTGATGGGCCGACAGCAGCGCACCGAGCGCGGGGTGGACGGACGAAACCATCACCAGTGCCCGGTTGTAGGCGACCTGCGACATGCCCAGGCCGCCGTACTCGGTGGGGATCTTCATGCCGAAGCAGCCCAATCCGGCCAGACCCTTGACGTATTCGTCCGGGATCTGCGCGTCGCGTTCGACGACGCTACCGTCGACGCCTTCGAGGAATTCGCGCAACCGGTCGAGGAAGGCGCGGATGCGCTCCTCGTCGGCCGCCGACGGCCTGGGAAACGGATGGATGAGGTCCAGCGGAAAGTGGCCGAGAAAGAGTTCTTTGGCGAACGACGGCTTGTCCCAACCACTTTCGCGGGATTCCTCGGCGAGGGCCCTGGCTTGCTCCTCGGTGACCTGCGCTTGCTGTGCCATCGCCGCCTCCTCGCTAACGACTCACATTCGAGGCCTGAGTACCGGCTGGTGGGCCAGACATTACGACCTACGAATGTCGAAGTTACCACCGGGTAGCTTCACGGCGCACCGGTTCGCTGCGAGTCGACGCCGGTTAGGAGTCGAGCTCCCGGGCCACGGCCTTGACCACCTCGGAGACCCGACGGGCGGTCTTGCGGTCCGGGTAGCGACCCTTACGCAACTCGGGCTGCACGGCGCCCTCCAGCAGCGTGATCATGTCCTCGACCATCCCGTGCAACTCGTCGGGGCTGTGCTTGTGCTCGACGGGCGCCGCCTCCCGCCGCGTCTTGGAAAGGCTGGGCGGGGGATCGATCAGCTTGAGGCTCAAGGCCTGCGGTCCGCGCCGGCCGGAGGCGACGCCGAATTCCACCCGCTGTCCCGCCTTGAGCCCCTCGACCCCGGCGGGCAACGCCGACGAGCGGACGTAGACGTCCTCGCCGTCCTCCTGCGACAGGAAGCCGAACCCCTTTTCGGCGTCGTACCACTTAACCTTGCCGGTCGGCACTGGTCTCACCTGCTTGTCTGACGGATCACTGGATTGGGTGACGCAAGAAGCGTCCCGCCTGCGCAGGACGCATGTTGAATCCTGATCCTACTCGGCTGCCCGCCTGCCGAGCACCCCCGTTACCCGGCACTGGGTACCCTGGCATTACCGCTTGGAGGGGAGCTATGCGCCTGATCCTCAACATCATCTGGCTCGTGTTCGGCGGCCTGTGGATGGCCGCCGGATACCTGCTCGCGGCGCTCGTCAGCTTTCTGCTCATCGTCACCATTCCCTTCGGCTTCGCGTCGCTTCGCATCGCGTCGTACGCGTTGTGGCCGTTCGGCCGGACGATCGTCGACAAGCCCACCGCCGGGACGGGCGCCCTCATCGGAAATGTCGTCTGGATAGTGCTGTTCGGGTTGTGGCTGGCGATCGGTCACCTGGTGAGCGCCGCGGCGATGGCGGTGACGATCGTCGGCATCCCGCTGGCGCTGGCCAATCTCAAGTTGATCCCGGTGTCTTTGATGCCGCTGGGCAAGGAGATCGTTCCCGTGAGCTCGCCCGACTCGCCGGGCCGATTCGGGGCGGTGCCCGCATGACGCTGACGGCATTGGGCCTACCGACGGTGCCGGGCCGCACTGCCGGCGCCGCGGCCCGAGACGCTCCCGCCGGCGGCCCGCTCGTGGACACCTACGGGCGTGCCGCCACCGACCTGCGGGTCTCGCTGACCGATCGCTGCAACCTGCGTTGCAGCTATTGCATGCCGGCCGAGGGCTTGGACTGGCTGCCCGGAGAGCAACTGCTGCGGCCCGACGAGCTCGCCAGGCTGATGTACATCGCCGTCACCCGCCTCGGCATCACCAGCGTGCGGTTCACCGGGGGTGAGCCGTTGCTGGCGCGCCACCTCGAAGAGGTGGTGGCCGCGGCGGCCGGACTGACGCCGCGCCCCGAGATCTCGCTGACCACCAACGGTCTGGGCCTGGCGCGGCGGGCCGCCGCGCTCGCCGAGGCGGGCCTGGACCGCGTCAACGTGTCGATGGACAGCGTGGACCGTGACCACTTCGCGGCCATCACCCGCCGGGACCGGCTCGCCGACGTGCTGGACGGCCTGGCGGCCGCAAAGGAGGCGGGTCTGACGCCGGTCAAGGTCAACGCGGTGCTCGACCCGGTGACAGGTCGCGAGGACGTGGTCGGCCTGTTGCGGTTCTGCCTCGAGCACGGCCATCAGCTGCGCGTCATCGAGCAGATGCCGCTGGACGCCGGGCATCAGTGGCGCCGCGGCGCCGCGCTCAGCGCCGACGATGTGCTGGCGACGCTGCGCCCGCACTTCCGGTTGCGCCCGGACCCGGCGCCGCGCGGGTCTGCGCCCGCCGAGCTCTGGCTGGTCGACACCGGCCCGGGCACCCCGAGCGGCAAATTCGGCGTCATCGCGTCGGTGTCTCATGCCTTCTGCTCCACGTGCGACCGCACCCGGCTCACGGCCGACGGCCAGGTTCGCAGCTGCCTGTTCTCGACCGAGGAGACCGATCTCCGGGGGCTGCTGCGCGGCGGCGCGAACGACGACGCGATCGAGGCGGCCTGGCGTGGTGCGATGTGGGCCAAGCCCGCCGGCCACGGCATCAACGATCCCGACTTCGTCCAGCCCGTCCGGCCGATGAGCGCGATCGGTGGCTAGCCCGACGGAGGCCCCCGCCGAAGCGCAGGGCATCGAAGTGACGGTCCGCTACTTCGCCGCCGCGCGCGCCGCCGCGGGAGTCGACGCGGAGAATTTGGTCGTGCGTGCCGGCACGACGGTCGCCGGGCTGGTCGAGCGGCTCGCCGTTCGTGGATCCCGCCTCGCCACCGTGTTGAGCCGCTGCTCGTATCTCTGCGACGGCATCGCGGTCCGCGACGAAACGGCGGCGTTGCGCCCCGGTAACACGATCGATGTCTTACCGCCCTTCGCCGGCGGCTGAAACTGTGAGATACCTCACGTAACGGAACGATAACGGCAAAATCACGCCGCGATATCGGGCACCATGACCTGCGCAAATCCCTAGTGTTCCTGGGCTTTTCGCACATGGCCGTGAGGGAAACGCCGGGTTTCGCAAGACGTGACGAGACGAACAGAAGGCGCTAGCGTCTCCGAGGGTTCGTCAATCGACCGAACGGCGTTCCTCCTACACCTATCGCGCCGAGCTCCATCCATAGGTGTGGGACACCGACATTTTGGATGGAGGCGGGGGACCCACCGGTCCACCGCGATCGGACTGGAGCCGCTTGCGGCTCCTTGGGGTGAAGCCGACGCCGGCTCCCATGGGAGTACGGCGTTGGCCGGGTGGCCTCTCCAACCCGAACCCGACAGCTGACCTCGTAGGCGCGTCACGAGAGAGGAATATTCGCGCGCGCATGAGTGGACGTCATCGTAAGCCCACCACTTCCAGCATCAGCGTCGCCAAGATCGCCTTCACGGGGGCGGTTCTTGGTGGCGGCAGCATCGCCCTCGCCGGCCAGGCGGCCGCGGCCACCGACGGCGAGTGGGACCAAGTAGCCCGCTGCGAGTCGGGCGGCAACTGGGCCATCAACACCGGCAACGGCTACCACGGCGGCGTGCAGTTCAGCGCAGCCACGTGGGCTTCGCACGGCGGTGGCCAGTACGCCCCGTCCGCCGAACTGGCCACCAAGGAACAGCAGATCGCGGTCGCCGAGCGGGTGTTGGCCACTCAGGGCCGCGGCGCCTGGCCCGTCTGCGGCGGCCCGCTGTCGGGCGCCACACCGCGCGAGGTGCCGGCCCCCGCGCCGGCGGGGATGGATGCCCCGCTGGACGCGCCGGGGCTCAACGGCGGCCCCGGCCCGCTGGCTCCGCCGCCCGCCGATGCGCCCCCGCCGGACGCTCCGCCGCCGCCCCCCCGCCGCCCGCGGATCCGGCACCGCCGGTGCAGCTGACCTCCTTCGGCCAGCCCGCGCCCGCCCCGGCCGACGCGCCGGTCCCGCCGGCTCCCCCGGCCGACGCAGTCCCGCCGGCTCCCCCGGCCGACGCCCGGGCGCCGCCGCCCGCGGACCTGCCGCCCGCGCCACCCGCTGACGCGCCCGTCGTCGACGCGCCGGCCCCACCGCAGCCCGCGTCCAACGTCGGCTACACCAGGCAACTGTGGGAAGCCATCCGCGGCGCGGACATCCACGGGAACGACGCACTGGACGCGGTGGCGCAGCCGCCTCAGGCAGGCTGACGCCGCCGAGTCGGTAACAGGCCCGGCGGCTCTAGGCCGAGCCCACCCACTCTTCGGTGCCGTCATCGAAGAACTGGTGCTTCCACACCGGCAGCCGCGCCTTGATGGTGTCCACCAGGCGGGCGCAGGTGTCGAACGCCGCCCCGCGATGGTCGGCGGCGACGGCCGATACCAGCGCGGCCTCACCGATGTGCAGCACGCCGATGCGGTGGCTGGCGGCGACGGCCCGCACGCCGCTGGATTCCTCCGCGACCTCGGCCACCACCTGGGCCAGGACCTCCGCGGCCGACGGGTGCGCGGAATACTCCAGCCGCACCACCCGGCGGCCGCCGTCGTGGTCGCGGATCATGCCCACGAACCCGACGACGGCTCCGGCCGACTGGTGGCCGACCAGTTCTTCGTGCTCGGCCAGAAAGATCGGCTCTTCGGTCATGGCGGCGCGCAAGACGTGCGTCATCGCTCGTGATCCCCGCCGGCGAGTTGGTCCAGCGCGTGGTCGAGAACGTCGGCGAGCACCCCGAGGCCGTCGCGCACCCCGCCGGGGGAACCCGGCAGATTGACGATCAACGTCCGGCCGGCCACGCCGCACACGCCGCGCGACAGCACGGAGGTCGGCACCTTGGGCAGCCCGGAACGGCGGATGGCGTCGGCCAGCCCGGGAATCATGTAGTCGAGCACCGCCACCGTCTGGTCGGGCGTGCTGTCACTCGGCGAGATCCCGGTGCCGCCCGAGGTGATGATCAGATCCACCTCGGCGTCCAGCGCGGCATGCAACGCCTGCCCGACCGGCTCCCCGTCCGCGACCACCTCCGGCTGTACCGACGAAAACCCTTGCTGCTCAAGCCATTCCGCGATGATGGGCCCGCACCGGTCGTCATACGCCCCTGCCGACGCGCGGGTCGAAGCGATGATCACCCGTGCGGATCGCGCGCTCATCACCGCTCCCAGCTTCCGCTTTTGCCGCCCTGCTTGCGCAGTACCCGGATGTCGTCGATGCGAGCGGCCGGGTCGACCGCTTTGATCATGTCGTAGAGCGTCAGCCCGGCGACGCTGACCGCGGTCAGCGCTTCCATCTCCACCCCGGTGCGGTCGGTGCTGCGCACGGTCGCGGTGATCTCGATGTCCGACTCGCCGATGGCGAAGTCGATGTCGACCCCGGTGAGCGCCAGCTGATGGCAGAGCGGGATCAGCTCGCTGGTGCGCTTAGCCGCCAGGATGCCCGCCACCCGCGCCGTGGCCAACGCGTCGCCCTTGGGCAGGCCGCCGGTGGAGATCAGCGCCACCACCCGCGGCGAGGTCCGCAGCGCGCCCGCGGCGACGGCGGTGCGCTTGGTGGCGCCCTTCTCCGTGACGTCGACCATGTGCGCCGCGCCGCGCTCGTCGAGGTGCGACAGCGTTCCCGCCGAGGCCTCGGGGACCTCAGGGGCCTCAGAGGCCCTAGCCATCCGGGCGGCCTACCGGTTGACGACCGTCACCGGGTGGACGTAGGGCAGGTCGGTCGCGGGCAGCGGGAACACCAGCTCGCCGTAGGGCGACAGCGCACCCGTCCGGTCGCTGACCAGTTCGCTCACGGCGTGGTCGTCCGGGTCCGTCGTCGGCCAGCCGTTGTCGACGTAGTTGGTCTTGCGTGCCCTGCCCTCAGGAGTTTCAGCCACGCGGTCCATTCTGACAGGTCGCGCACGCGCGTGTAGCGCAAGGCCGTGCGCGCGTGGCCGTTCGGTCCGCCGCCTGCTTTACGCTGGTCAGCAATGACCGACAACACCCCGGATATCCCGCTGGGGTCCTGGCTGGCCGACCTACCCGACGAGCGGCTGATCCGGCTGCTCGAACTCCGGCCAGACCTCGCGCAGCCCCCGCCCGGCAGCATCGCCGCGCTGGCCGCGCGGGCACAGGCGCGCCAGTCGGTCAAGGCCGCCACCGACGACCTGGACTTCCTCCGGCTGGCGGTGCTCGACGCGCTGCTGGTGCTGCAGGCCGATTCCACCCCGGTGCCGACCGCCAAGCTGCTGGCCCTCATCGGTGATCGCGCCGACGAGGCCGACGTGCTCGGCGCGCTCGACGACCTCAGGCAGCGCGCCCTGGTCTGGGGCGAGACGGCCGTCCGGGTGGCCGCCGACGCCGGCACGGCGTTGCCGTGGCATCCCGGGCAGGTCACGCTCGAGGACAGCTCCCGGACCGGCGAAGAGATCGCCGCCCTCATCGACGGGCTCGACCAGGCGCAGCTCGACGTGCTGGAGAAGCTGCTCGAAGGTTCGCCGATGGGCCGCACCCGCGACGCCGCGCCCGGCGCCCCGGCGGAGCGGCCGGTGCCGCAACTGCTGGCGAAGGGCCTGCTGCGGCGCATCGATGCCGAGACGGTGATCCTGCCCCGCCATGTGGGGCAGGTGTTGCGCGGCGAGGACCCCGGCCCCCTGCAGCTGACGGCCCCGGACCCGATCGTGTCGACCAACCGTCCCGCCGACGTCGACGCGGTGGCGGCGGGAGCCGTCATCGACCTGTTGCGCGAGCTCGACCTGCTGCTGCAAACCCTGGGCGCCGCACCGGTTTCCGAGCTGCGCAGCGGCGGACTGGGGATTCGTGAGGTCAAGCGGCTGGCC
Organism: Mycobacterium sp. E2699; assembly: GCF_001666745.1. Classification (NCBI taxonomy): domain Bacteria; kingdom Bacillati; phylum Actinomycetota; class Actinomycetes; order Mycobacteriales; family Mycobacteriaceae; genus Mycobacterium; species Mycobacterium sp. E2699. The sequence goes on from NZ_LZJH01000048.1 coordinate 63,561, forward strand.
AAGGCGACGGGCATCGAGGAGCCGCGGCTGGGCCTGATCCTGGAGATCGCCGCCGCGGCGGGATTGATCGCCAGCGGGCTGCCCGACCCGGAGCCCCCCGACGGCGACGGGCCGTATTGGGCCCCCACGGCCGCCACCGAACGGTTCACCGCGATGCCCCCCGCCGAGCGCTGGCACCTGCTGGCCGGCACCTGGCTCGATCTGCCCAGCCGGCCGGCGCTGATCGGCACTCGCGGCCCGGATGCCAAACCCTATGGCGCGCTGACGGATTCGCTGTATTCGACGGCCGCTCCGCTGGATCGCCGACTGCTGCTCGGCATGCTGTGCGGGCTGCCGCCCGGTGCCGGCGTGGACGCGGTCACCGCTTCGGCGGCGTTGATCTGGCGGCGTCCGCGCTGGGCCAGGCGGCTGCAGCCGCAACCCGTCGCCGACCTCCTGACCGAGGGCCATGCGATGGGCCTGGTGGGCCGCGGGGCGATCAGTACTCCCGGCCGGGCACTGCTCGACGAAGCCGGCGACCCCGAGGCCGCGGTGCACGCGATGACGCGGGCGATGCCGCCGCCGATCGACCACTTCCTGGTGCAGGCCGACCTGACCGTGGTGGTGCCCGGGCCGTTGCAGCGCGACCTCGCCGACGACCTGGCCACGGTCGCCACCGTCGAATCGGCCGGCACTGCGATGGTGTACCGCATCAGCGAGCAGTCCATCCGACACGCCCTCGACGTCGGCAAGACCCGCGACTGGATGCACGACCTTTTCGCCAAGCACTCCAAAACTCCTGTGCCGCAAGGGCTTACCTATCTCATCGACGACGTGGCCCGGCGGCATGGCCAGCTCCGGATCGGCATGGCCACTTCGTTCGTGCGGTGCGAGGACCCGGCACTGCTGGCACAGGCCGTGGCGGCCGCCGAGGAGCTGCAGTTGCGTGCGCTGGCGCCGACGGTGGCGGTGTCGCCGGCGCCGATCGCCGAGGTGCTCGCCGCGTTGCGCAAGGCGGGCTTCGCCCCGGCCGCCGAGGATTCCACCGGTTCCATCGTCGACGTCCGGCCGCGCGGGGCCAGGGTGCCCACGCCGCAGCAGCGCCGCCCGTACCGCCCGCCGCCACGCCCGAGCGGCGAGACGCTGAACGCCGTCGTCTCGGTGCTGCGGAAGGTGACCGCCGCGCCCTTCGGGAACATCCGCGTCGACCCGGCGGTCACCATGTCGCTGCTGCAGCGCGCGGCCAAGGACCAGGACACCCTGGTGATCGGCTACCTCGACGCGGCCGGCGTGGCCACGCAGCGGGTGGTGTCGCCGATCACAATCAAGGGCGGGCAGCTGGTGGCCTTCGACTCGGCGTCGGGGCGGCTGCGTGACTTCGCCATCCACCGCATCACGTCGGTGGTGTCGGCCGGCTCCGGATAATGACCTTATGACCGACGGACCGTTGATCGTGCAGTCCGACAAGACGGTGCTGCTCGAGGTGGATCACGAGCTGGCCGGCGAGGCGCGCGCCGCCATCGCGCCGTTCGCCGAGCTGGAGCGCGCGCCCGAACACGTGCACACCTACCGCATCACGCCGCTGGCGCTGTGGAACGCCCGAGCCGCCGGCCACGACGCCGAACAGGTGGTCGACGCGCTGGTCAGCTTCTCCCGGTACGCGGTGCCCCAGCCGCTGCTGGTCGACATCGTCGACACCATGGCCCGCTACGGCCGGCTGCAATTAATCAAGCACCCGGCGCACGGCCTGACGCTGGTCAGCCTGGACCGCGCGGTGCTCGAGGAGGTGCTGCGCAACAAGAAGATCGCGCCGATGCTGGGCGCGCGGATCGACGAGGACACCGTCGTCGTGCACAACAGCGAGCGCGGCCGGGTCAAGCAGATGCTGCTCAAGATCGGCTGGCCCGCAGAGGATCTCGCCGGTTACGTCGATGGCGAGGCGCACCCGATCAGCCTGGATCAGGACGGCTGGCATCTGCGCGATTACCAGCAGCTGGCCGCGGACTCGTTCTGGGCCGGGGGCTCCGGGGTGGTGGTGCTGCCCTGCGGCGCGGGCAAGACACTGGTCGGCGCGGCCGCGATGGCGAAAGCCGGTGCGACGACGCTGATCCTGGTCACCAACATCGTGGCCGCGCGGCAATGGAAGCGCGAGCTGGTCGCGCGCACCTCGCTGACCGAGGACGAGATCGGCGAATACTCGGGCGAACGCAAGGAGATCCGGCCGGTCACCATCTCGACTTACCAGATGATCACCCGCCGCACCAAGGGCGAGTACCGGCACCTGGAGCTGTTCGACAGCCGCGACTGGGGGCTGATCATCTACGACGAGGTGCACCTGCTGCCGGCGCCGGTGTTCCGGATGACGGCCGACCTGCAGTCCAAGCGGCGGCTGGGCCTGACCGCCACGCTGATCCGCGAGGACGGCCGCGAGGGCGACGTGTTTTCGTTGATCGGCCCGAAGCGCTACGACGCGCCGTGGAAGGACATCGAGGCGCAGGGCTGGATCGCGCCGGCCGAGTGCGTCGAGGTGCGGGTCACCATGACCGACAGCGAGCGGATGACTTACGCGACGGCCGAACCCGAGGAGCGGTACCGGCTGTGCTCGACGGTGCACACCAAGATCGCGGTGGTCAGGTCGATCCTGGAGAAACATCCCGGCGAGCAGACCCTGGTGATCGGCGCGTATCTGGATCAGCTCGACGAGCTCGGCGCCGAACTGAACGCCCCGGTGATCCAGGGCTCGACCCGCACCAAGGAGCGCGAGGCGCTGTTCGACGCCTTCCGGCGCGGCGAGGTGTCGACGCTGGTGGTGTCGAAGGTCGCCAACTTCTCCATCGACCTACCGGAAGCATCTGTCGCGGTGCAGGTTTCGGGCACCTTCGGGTCGCGCCAGGAGGAGGCCCAGCGGCTGGGCAGGTTGCTGCGGCCCAAGTCCGACGGTGGCGGCGCCATCTTCTATTCCGTGGTCGCCCGCGACAGCCTGGACGCCGAGTACGCCGCGCACCGCCAGCGCTTCCTGGCCGAACAGGGCTACGGCTACGTCATCCGCGACGCGGACGACCTGCTGGGCCCGGCGATCTAGCGCGACAGGATCGTCGCCGACGCGGTGCCCGGTGCGCCGTACACCTGCGCCAGGCCGACGCGCGGGTTGCCGGGCACCTGACGCTCGCCCGCCTCGCCGCGCAGCTGGCGCACCAGCTCGTGCATCTGGCGCAGGCCCGACGCGCCGATCGGCTCGCCGTTCGCGATCAGGCCGCCGTCGGTGTTGACGGGCATCGGGCCGTGAATCTCGGTGGCCCCGTCGGCCACCAGCTTCTCCTGCTCCCCGTCGGCGCACAGGCCGGTCTCGGCCATGTGGATGACCTCGTTTCCGGCGTCGGTGTCCTGCAGCTGGGCCACGTCGACGTCCTCGGGCCCGATGCCGGCCGCCTCGTAGGCCGCCTTGGCGGCGTACACCGTCGGCGAGACGTCCTCGTCCGGCGGGGCGAAGGTGGCGTGCACCTCGTAGGCGCCGTAGCGGCGGGTCCGGATCTCGCAGGCGCGCACATAGACCGGCTTGTCGGTGTACTTGTGCGCCATGTCGGCGCGGCACATGATCACCGCGGCGGCCCCCTCGTCGGGCGCGCAGAACATGTACTGGGTCAACGGGTAGTTGAGCACGGCCGAGTTGAGGATCTCCTCCTCGGGAATCGGCTTGCGGCGGAACGCATTCGGGTTCAGCGCGCCGTTGCGGAAGTTCTTCGCGGCGACCTTGGCGAGGGTGGCCTGGGAGATGTTGTGGTCGTGGAGGTACTTGTTGGCCTTCATGCCGAAGAACTTGGTGGTGACGAACTGGCCGTTCTGCGCGTACCACTGCGGCAGCGCCAGCTTGGCGGGGTCATCGGTGAACGCGCCACGCGGATGCTTGTCCAAACCGATCGCGATGCCGATGTCGTACTTGCCCAGCCGGATGGTGTCGGCGGTCTGCTGAATGGCGCTCGCGGCGGTGGCGCAGGCGTTGAACACGTTGGTGAAGGTGATACCGGTCAGCCCGACCAGGCGGGTCACCGCGTCGGGGTTGGAGACCTCGTGGCTGCCGCCGAAGCCGAACTGGATGTCCTTCCACTCCACACCGGCGTCGGTGAGCGCGGCCTGGATGGCCTCGGCCCCCATCTGCATGGCGGTCTTGTCGAACCTGCCGAACGGGTGCAGGCCGACGCCGATGATGGCAACGTCGTTCGTCATCTGACGCTCCTTTCTAGACCGGCTGGAAGGCGAATGTCATGACGTCGGCGCCTTCCTCGTCGGTGGTCAACGGCAGCATGGTCAGCTCGACCTCCTGACCGAACTGCAACTTGGCCGGGTCGTTCTCGGTCAGCCGTCCCTCGACCCGAATGATGTCGCCCAGCTGAACCAGGCCGACGCCGAACGGCACGAAGTCCTTCCCGGTCGGACCGGCGAAGGGCGCCCCGGGCGGGAAACCTTGGGTGGTCCACGCGACCAGGGTTCCGCGGCGCGGCAACAACAATTCCGTCATCTCCCCGCCGCTGCACCGCGGGCACCACTGCTGCACCGGGAAGGTGGTGGCACCGCAGCTGCCACAGCGACTCCCGATGAGCTGCGGGTTCTCGTCGGGCCAGGTCGAGATTTCGGGGGCCAGCGCCTTCTGCATCGAGGGATCCTCCAGGAGCGTCCACAGTGCGCAACAGAATATTGCTCACTGAACCGTATAACAGGTTTCCGAAAAGTGGAAAGCGCATTCTCGTTGCATACGGGTCGCCGCGGTCTTGGCCGGCCGAGCTATCTTGGCGAGGATGCGTGCGACGTGAGGAGACCACCATGCCGGTGACGGTGACACTCGAGCTCAGGTTCAAGCCCGACGCGGTGCAGGCGGCCCGCGAGGTCATGGGCCGAGCGCTCAAGGACACCCGCGCCTTCGCGGGCAACCTCGGGACCGACGTGCTCGTCGACGAGGACGACGAGGCGCACTGGCTGATCTACGAGCTCTGGCAGAGCGTCGAGCACGACGAGGCGTACCGCGCCTTCCGGGCCGGTGAAGGCAAACTGACCGAGCTGCCTCCGCTGCTCGCCGCCGCCCCCGTCAAGACCCGCTACTCCACCACCGATATCTGACTCACGGTCGCGACCCGCTTCGCCCGGCTTCGCCGCGCTCGCGATCGCTGCTAGCTCAGCGCGGGAATCACTTCCCGCTCGAACAACTCGATGCCGGAACGGTCGTACGCGGCCTCCGGGAAGTAGCAGATCGCGTATTCGCAGCCGAGGTCGCGGAGCTTCGCGATCCGCTCGATCACCTGTTCGGGCGTGCCCGCCGCCGAATCCGGTCCGCTCGTGTTGGCTATCATCGCGTCCGCCGCCGCCTCGGGCACGTAGCCGGCCATGCGGTCGCGCACCCGCTGCAGCCGGTCCTTGACGTCACCCTCCGATGGGCCGACGACCGCGTTGACGTTGACCGAACGGACGATCGCCCCGAAGTCGGTGCCCACCTCGCGGCAATGCTGCGCCAGCACCTCCGACTTGTGCGCGAACGCCTCGGGCTCCGGGCTGAAGTTGGTGTATTGCGCGTACTTGGCGGCGATGCGCAACGTCACCTTTTCGCCGCCCCCGGCGATCCACATCGGTATCCCGTTGTCCTGCAGCGGCTTCGGGGCGACGATCGCGCCGTCGACCTGGTAGTGCTCGCCGTCGAAGCTCACTTTGCCGTCGCGCCAGGCGTCGCGCATTATCTGTACACCTTCGTCCAGCCGGGCCAGCCGTACCCTGGCCGACGGGAAGCCGTAACCGTAAGCGCGCCACTCATGTTCGTACCACCCGCCGCCGATGCCCATCTGAATCCGGCCGCCGGAGATGATGTCGGCGGTCGCTGCAACCTTGGCCAGATAGACCGGATTGCGGTAGCTCATGGCCGTGCACATCTGGCCGAGCTTGATTCTCGACGTGGTCGCCGCGTAGGCCGCCATCAGTGACCACGCCTCGTGGGTGGCTTCACCCGTCGGCATCGGGACGGTGTGGAAGTGGTCGTAGACCCACAGCGAGTCCCATGCGGTGTCGTCCGCGTAGGCGGCCAGGTCGCGCATCACCGCCCAGTGTTTGTCGGGCTCGATGCCGACCAGATCCATTCGCCAGCCCTGCGGAATGAAGAGACCAAAGCGCATAGCACGGGACTCTAGCGCCGTCAGCCTCACAGCGGATCAATAGCTCGGCCCCAGCCGCCGCTGACGGACGACCCTTAAACCGGATGCATGACCAACCTCGGGCACCCGGTCAATCCATCGCGGCGTCGGCACGTCCACACGGCGCGACTGATCTTCGCCGGCGCAGCGACCGCCGCGACGCTTGCGCTGTTCGCCGCCGCGCACACAGCCGGCACCGCAACGGCTTTCGCGTCCGGCCTGCCGGCCGCCGCGCCGTTCGCCACCGACGACACCAACTTCGTCAACGACAACGGCCAGACGTCCGGCGACATCTTCACCCAGAACGCGCAGGACCAGAACTAGACCCGTAGCGCGAGCATCCGCTGAGCCGCGCCGCCGGTCTCGGCCGTAGGCTGACGCCCATGCGGGTTCTGATCTCCGGTGCCAGCATCGCCGGGCCGGTGCTGGCGTATTGGCTGACCCGCCGAGGCATCGACGTCACCGTGGTCGAGCGCGCGTCGACGCTGCGCAAGACCGGGGGCCACGCCGTCGACCTGTTCCGCCCGGCGATGGAGATCTCGACGAAGATGGGCGTCCTGCCGCGCATCGAGGCGCTCGCCACGGGCACCGATCGCATGACCATGTATCGGGAAGGCCGACCGGGAGCCACCGTCGTCGACCTCACCAAGCTCGTCGGCGTCGCGTCGGACCGGCACGTCGAGATCATGCGCGACGATCTCAGCGAGATCTACTACGACGCCGCCCGCGACGACGTGGAGTACCTGTTCGGCGACTCCATCACGGCCATCGACCACGACGGCGCCGTGACATTCGAGCATGCCCCGCCCCGCAGGTTCGACGTCATCGTCGGCGCCGACGGGCTGCACTCCAACGTACGGCGCCTGACCTTCGGCGCGGAGGACAGCCTGACCCGCTTCCTCGGCGGCTACCTGGCGGTGATGTCCGCACCGAAGTCGCTGGCCGAACCCAACGAGATGGTCGGCCACCTCGGGGTCGGCCGGCTCGCGGCGATCTACACCGCCGAGCACCTCGACGACGCCCGGGTGGTGTTCATGTTCCGCAGCAAGGCCGAACTCGACTACGATCACCGAGATTTGTTGCGGCAGCAGGAAATACTGCGCGGCGCGTACGCGGGCATGCATCCCCGCGTGGACCGCTGGCTGGAGGAAATCGACCGGACGCCGGCTTTCTACTTCGACGCGATCAGCCAACTCAGCATGAACATCTGGTCGCGCCGACGGGTCACCCTGGTCGGTGACGCGGGCTACTGCCCCGGTCCCGCGGTCGGCGGCAGCACCAGCCTCGCCGTCCTCGGCGCCTACGTGCTGGCCGGGGAGCTGGCCAGGGCGGACGGCGACCACCTGCGCGCGTTCGCCGCCTACGAGCTGGCGATGCGCGAGCCCGTGCACCTCAGCCGGGCCTTCGCGCGCGGCGCCGCCCGAACCATCATCCCCGGTTCGCGGGCGGGAGTCTGGGCGCTGACCCGTGGGCTACAGCTGGTCTCATCGATGCCGGGCTCGCTCTCCCGGACGCTGGCGAAGTTGAACACCAAGGGCGTGCGGATGCACGAATCGATGCGCGTGCCCGACTACGACGCAATCGACAGTCAAGCGCTCAAGTCACGAGAGGAATGACCCGCATGGATCTGACCGGTGTCGGCATTTGGAGCAGCCAATTGCACTACGGCGACCCAGCCGAATCCGCCGAAGCCGCAGCGGAATTGGATGAGTTGGGTTTCACGGCGCTGTGGATACCCGACGTCAGCGGGTCCGTGCTCGACGCGGTGAGGCGGCTGCTCGCGGCGACCGAGCGCACGGTGATCGCCACCGGGATCCTCAACCTGTGGATGCACTCGGCCGGTGACGTCGCCGAGTCTCTCGCCACGCTGACCGAAGAGCACGGTGACCGCTTCCTGTTGGGAATCGGGGTCAGCCACGCGCCCCTGATCGACGCCAAAGAGCCTGGGCGCTACCGCAAGCCGCTCGCGGCCACCGCGTCGTTCCTCGACGGGCTGGACGAGGCCCAGCGCCCGGTCCCCGTCGATCGGCGGGTTCTCGCCGCACTCGGCCCGAAGATGCTCGAGCTGTCCGCCGAGCGCGGACGCGGCGCCCACCCCTACCTGGTGAGCCCCGACCACACCGCCTTCGCCCGTTCGGTGCTGGGCGAGGGACCGCTGCTGCTGCCGGAACAGGGCGTCGTCCTCACCGAGGACGCGGACGAGGCGCGCCGCATCGGGCGCGACTTCCTCAGGGGATACCTGGGGCTACCGAACTACGCGAACAACTTACTGCGCAGCGGGTTTTCGGAAGAGGACCTGTCGCAGGTGAGCGATCGGCTCGTCGACGCGATCATCGCGTGGGGCGACGAACAGGCCGTCTTGGCCCGGGTCGCCGAGCACCACGCGGCCGGCGCCGACCACGTCTGCGTGCAGGTGCTCACGGGAGACCCGAGGGAATTCCCCCGTGAGCAGTGGCGCCGCATCGCGGCCGCCATCGGCTGAGGCCGGCGCGCGGGCCGCGACACATAAACGGTTGCGACGACACGCCGGCGAACGTCGCAGCCAGTTATATCTCGACGCGAGCAAAAGCCCCCCAACACACCGTGTTCGGGGGCCTTCGCACACGCGGAAACTACGTCAGCGAACCCGGCGGGTTGAAGCGCTCGCCGTACTTCTCGGCAAGCTCGCGGGCCCGGGCCACGAAGGCCTCCTTGCCCGTACCGGCCGGACCGGAATACCCGACGATGAACTGCGCGCTGCCACCGGTCCACGGCGGGAAGCCGATGCCCATGATGGACCCGATGTTCGCGTCGGCGGTCGACGTCAGCACGCCCTCGTCGAGGCACTTCTGGGTCTCGAGCGCCTCGGCGAACAGCATCCGGTCGATCATGTCCTGCAACGGCGGCTGTGACGAGCCCGACTTGAACGTCTCGCGCAGCCCCGGCCACAGGCCGGTCCGCTTGCCGTCGACGTACTCGTAGAAGCCCGCACCCTTCAACCGGCCGGACCGCCCGATCTCGATCATCTTCTCGACGACGGCTTCCGCCGGGTGCGGATCGTAGGTGCCGCCGGCGTCCTCGACGCCCTTACGGGTGGCGACGGCGATCTTGTGCATGAGTTCCAGGTTGAGCTCGTCGGACAGCTGCAGCGGCGGCGCGGGGTACCCGGCCTGCGAACCGGCGTGCTCCACGCTGGCCGGCTCGACGCCCTCACCGAGCATGGCCAGCGCCTCGTTGACGAAGGTGCCGATCACGCGGGAGGTGAAGAAACCGCGGCTGTCGTTGACGACGATCGGGGTCTTGCCGATCGCCAGGGTGTAGTCGAACACGCGGGCCAGCGCCTCGTCGGATGTCTTTTCACCCTTGATGATCTCGACGAGCGGCATCTTGTCGACCGGCGAGAAGAAGTGGATCCCGATGAAGTCCTCCTGCCGCTTCACGCCGGTCGCCAGACCGGTGATCGGCAGCGTCGAGGTGTTGGACCCGAGCACCGCGTTCGGCTCGACGACGTCCTCGATCTCCTGGAACACCTTGTGCTTGAGGTCCTGGTTCTCGAACACCGCCTCGATCACGAAGTCGACGCCGGCGAAGTCCGCCGCGTCGGCGGTCGGCGTGATGCGGGCCAGCAACGCGTCGGAGCGCTCCTTGCTGGTCTTGCCGCGTTCCAGCGCCTTGGCCTCCAGCTTCTCGGAGTAGCCCTTGCCCTTCTGCGCGGCCTCGAGGCTGACGTCCTTGAGCACCACGTCGAACCCGGCCTTGGCCGAGACGTAGGCGATGCCGGCGCCCATCATGCCGGCGCCGAGCACACCGATCTTGGTGATCGGGGTCTTGCCGATCCCCTCCGGACGCGAGCCGCCGCCGTTGATGGTCTGCAGGTCGAAGAAGAACGCCTGGATCATGTTCTTGGCGACCTGGCCCGTGACCAGTTCGGTGAAGTAGCGGCTCTCGATGCGGGTGGCGGTGTCGAAGTCCACCTGCGTGCCCTCGACGGCCGCGGCCAGGATGGCGCGCGGCGCCGGCATCGGCGCGCCCTTGAGCTGCTTGCGCAGCAGCGACGGGAACGACGGCAGGATCGCCGCCAGCGCCGGGCTGCTCGGGGTTCCGCCGGGGATCTTGTAGCCCTTGACGTCCCACGGCTGGGTGTGGGCCTCGGGGTTGGCCTTGATCCACGCCTTGGCGGCGGGCACCAGTTCCTCGACGCTGGAAACGATTTCGTCGACCAGCCCGTTGTCCTTCGCCGCGGCCGGCTTGAACCGGGTGCCCTGGCTCAGCACGTTGACGAACGCGTTCTGGATGCCCAGCATCCGCACCGTGCGGGTGACGCCGCCGCCACCGGGCAGCAGACCCAGCGTGACCTCGGGCAGGCCGATCTGAACGCCCTTGACGTCGGCGACGATGCGGTGGTGGCAGGCCAGCGCGATCTCCAGCCCGCCGCCCAGCGCCGCGCCGTTGATGGCGGCCACCACCGGCTTGCCCAGGGTCTCCAACGCACGCAGGTCGCGCTTGATGTCCTCGACCTCGGCGAAGACCTCGCCGGCGTTCTCCGGGCCGGCGTTGATCATGTGCTTGAGGTCACCGCCGGCGAAGAACGTCTTCTTGCCGCTGGTGATCACCACGCCGGTGACCGAGTCCTTCTCGGCGACAAGGCGTTCCACGGCCTTGTGCATGGACTCCTTGTAGTGCTCGTTCATCACGTTGGCCGACCCGGTCGGGTCGTCCAGGGTCAGGGTGACGATGCCGTCGGCGTCCTTGTCCCACTGAATCGTGTTCTCTGCCATGGTCTTAAACCCTCTCGATGATCGTCGCGACGCCCATGCCGCCACCGATGCACAGCGTGATCAGCGCGCGACGGGCGTTGCGGCGCTCCAGCTCGTCGACCATGGTGCCCAAGATCATGGCGCCGGTGGCGCCCAGCGGGTGACCCATCGCGATGGCGCCGCCGTTGACGTTGAGCTTCTCGTCGGGGATGTTCAGGTCCTTCTGGAACTTCAGCACGACCGACGCGAATGCCTCGTTCAGCTCGAACAGGTCGATGTCGTCGACGGTCAGGCCCGCCCGGTCGAGCGCCTTCTGGGTGGCCGGCGTCGGGCCGGTCAGCATGATCGTCGGGTCGGAGCCGGTGGTGGCGGTGGCGACGATGCGGGCGCGGGGCGTCAAATTGCCCGCCTTCCCCGCCTTTTCCGAGCCGATCAGCACCAGCGCGGAGCCGTCGACGATGCCGGAGCTGTTGCCTCCGGTGTGGACGTGGTTGATCTTCTCGACCCAGTGGTACTTCTGCAGCGCCACGTCGTCGAAGCCGGCCATCGCGGCCAGCCCCTCGAAGGCGGGCTTCAGCTTGGCCAGGCCCTCCATGGTGGTGTCGGGGCGCATGTGCTCGTCGTGGTCGAGGATCAGCAGGCCGTTCTGGTCGCGGACCGGCACCACCGACTTGGCGAAGTAGCCGCCCGACCACGCCTCGGCCGCGAGCTGCTGCGAGCGCAGCGCGTAGGCGTCCACGTCGTCGCGGGAGAAGCCCTCGATGGTGGCGATCAGGTCCGCACCGATGCCCTGCGGCACGATGTAGGCGTCGTAGGAGGTGGCGGGGTCGGCCATCATCGCGCCGCCGTCGGAGCCCATCGGCACGCGGCTCATCGACTCCACACCGCCGGCGAGCACCATGTCGTCCCAGCCGGAGCGGACCTTCTGGGCGGCGGTGTTGACGGCTTCCAGCCCGGAGGCGCAGAAGCGGTTGAGCTGCACGCCGCCGACGGTGTCGGGCATGCCGGCCGCGATCACCGCGGTGCGGGCGATGTCGCCGCCCTGGTCACCGACCGGTGACACGCAGCCCAGGATGACGTCGCTGATCAGGTTCTCGTCCAGGTCGGGATTGCGCCTGCGCAGCTCCTCGATCAGGCCGACGACCAGGTTCAGCGGCTTGACCTCGGTCAACGACCCGTTCTTCTGCTTGCCGCGCGGGGTGCGGATGGCCTCGTAGACGAAGGCTTCTTCGGACATGTCGGGTTCCTCTTCACAAATGGGGGTTCGGATCCGGATTACACCCTAAACCAACCTGTTGGTTGGGAGTAATGGCGCTGGCCAGAACGCCGAATGTGCGGCCAGCCGCACGCTCGGCGCCGAACGTGCGGCCAGCCGCACGCTCGGTGGGAGCGCCGGCCTTAGGCTCAACCTCTATGACGGTGTCGCGGCTGCGGCCGTACGCGACGACGGTGTTCGCCGAGATGTCGGCGCTGGCCACGCGGATCGGCGCGGTGAACCTCGGCCAGGGCTTTCCCGACGAGGACGGGCCGCCGGCGTTGCTGAAGGCCGCGCAGGACGCCATCGCCGCGGGCGCGAACCAGTACCCGCCCGGGATCGGGATCGCGCCGCTGCGCGAGGCGGTCGCCGCGCACCGGCGGCGGCATTTCGGCGTCGAGTACGACCCCGACACCGAGGTGCTGGTGACGGTCGGCGCGACCGAGGCCATCGCCGCGGCGGTGATCGGGCTGGTCGAGCCGGGCTCGGAAGTGATCCTGATCGAACCGTTCTACGACTCCTACTCCCCGGTGGTGGCGATGGCCTGCGCGCACCGCGTCGCGGTGCCGCTGGTCCCCGACGGGCGCGGCTTCGCCCTCGACGCCGACGCCCTGCGGCGCGCGGTGACGCCGCGGACCCGCGCGCTGATCGTCAACTCGCCGCACAACCCGACCGGCACGGTGTTGAGCGCGGCCGATCTCGCGGCCATCGCGGAGATCGCGGTGGCGGCCGACCTCCTCGTGATCACCGACGAGGTGTACGAGCACCTGGTGTTCGACGGCCCGAACGGCAGGAAGCACCTGCCGCTGGCCGCCTTTGACGGCATGGCCGAGCGCACCATCACCATCTCCAGCGCGGCCAAGATGTTCAACTGCACCGGGTGGAAGATCGGATGGGCTTGCGGGCCAGCGCAACTCATCACCGGGGTGCGTGCGGCGAAACAGTATCTGAGCTACGTCGGCGGGGCGCCGTTCCAGCCGGCGGTGGCCCTGGCGCTGGACACCGAGGACGCCTGGGTGGCCTGCCTGCGCCGGTCGTTGCAGGCCCGGCGGGATCGGCTGGCGGCCGGGCTCACCGAGATCGGCTTTGCGGTGCACGACAGCGACGGCACCTACTTCCTGTGCGCCGACCCGCGCCCGCTCGGGTACGACGACAGCACCGCGTTCTGCGCGGCCCTGCCGGAGAGGGTCGGCGTGGCCGCCATCCCGATGTCTGCGTTCTGCGATCCGGCGGCGTCCCACGCGGCTGAACAAGCCAAGGTATGGAATCACCTGGTGCGCTTCACGTTCTGCAAACGCGACGACACCCTCGACGAGGCCATCCGGCGACTGGCCGCGCTGCGCGAGGGCGCCTAGCCTAGCCCTGCATCACCCGCTTGCGGAGCCCCTCCAGCGCGGCGTGCAGGATCTTCTTGCGGGCCCGGTTGATCAAGAACTCCGGCAGTGGGGCCGACGGCTCGACGGTGATGCCGAATCGCACGCGGGTCGTGTCGTCGCCCTCGCGGGTCAGGTTGTACTCGCCGTGCTGGCCGTGTTGGTGGATGGTCTTTTTGGCGTCCCACACCATCCAGTCCGGTCCCCAGTGGTACTCGAGCAACTGCGTGTCGATAATGCCCATCACCCGGATCGTGACCTTCACGTGGCACGGCCGCCCGTCGGGATAGGTGTCGATGACTTCGGCCTTCTTGTGCACCGCGGACCACGACGGCACGGTGTCCATGTCGGCGAGCGCGTCCATGATGACTTCGGGAGGCGCGTCGATGACGATTTCCGACGAGGCTTGTACGGCCACTGCTGCAACTAGGTCGGGGTGGCCGAATCCCCGCCGCCGACCAGGTCGCTCAGTCCCTTCACCGCGGAATCGAGAACGTTTTCGGTGGCCCGCTTGACGACGAATTGGGGTATCGGCCCCGCCGGTTCGACGGTGATGTCGAAACGCACGCGGGTCTTGTCGATGCCCTCGGGTTTGAGGTTGTACTCGACGTGCTGGCCGTGCTGCTGGGCGGTCCCTTTGACGTCGTAAACCACCCAGTCGGGGCCCCAGTGATATTCCAGGATCTCTTTGTCGACGAGCCCGAAGATCCTGATCTTGGTCTTGACGTGGTGGGGCCGGCCGTCGGGGTAACGGTCGATCACCTCGATGTGCTTGTGCAGCGGCGACCACGACGAGAGGACGCCGACATCCGTCAGCGCCTCCATGACCACTGCTGGCGGCGCGTCAACGACGAATTCTCGTGATGCTTTTACGGCCACTCGGATCAACTTAACCCCGCCGCCCCCTGCGTGGGCAGTGTTCGCCCGAAATCTCGGCTTACCAGCCGATTTCGGCGAGCGGCGTGGTGGTCGCCGGCGGCGGACCGACCGGCCCGGCCGGCGTCCTGGAGAAGCGCGGCGCGGGTGCGGCCTGTTCGACGCCATGGGCCGTGATCACCGTCGACCGCGCGGTCAAGTGGTCGTTCGTGGCGGCTTCGCTCCAGCTCAGCACCGGTGTGACACAGGCATCGGTTCCGGCGAAGGTTTTCGTCCACTCGTCGCGGGTCCGGCCGGCGAACCGCTGGGCGAACACCTCGTACATCCTTGGGTACGAACCGATGTCGAGCTGGCCGGGCACGTCGTCGGGAGAAAGGCCCAGCCCGGCCAGCAACGCCGCGAAGAACTGCGGCTCGATGGCGCCGACGGCCATGTACTTGCCGTCGGAGGTCTCGTAGCAGCGGTAGAACGGGGCCCCGCCGTCGAGCAGAAACGATTCACGCTCGTCGCGCAGTGAACCGGTCGACTTCATCGTCCACATCATCTGAGCGAGCAGGCTGACGCCGTCGACCATCGCGGCGTCGACCACCTGACCCTTGCCCGAGCGTTCCCGCTCGTACAGCGCTACGGCGATGCCCAGCAGCACCAGCATCGAACCGCCGCCGAAGTCGGCGACCAGGTTCAGCGGCGGCATGGGCGGACGATCCCGGTAGCCCAGCGCCGAGAGGGCACCGGTCTGCGACAGGTAGTTGATGTCGTGGCCGGCGGTGTGGGCCACCGGCCCCTGCTGCCCCCAGCCGGTGATCCGCGCGAAGATCAGCCGGGGATTGACGGCCGCGCAGTCGTCGGGGCCGATGCCGAGCCGCTCGCAGGTGCCGGGACGAAAGCAGTCCAGCAGCACGTCGGCCCTGGCGGCGAGATCGAGCAGCGTTTCCGGCTGGGTCTTGACGTCCAGGTCGACGATCCGCTTCCCGCGGTGCAGCAGGTCGCGGTCCTCGGGCGGCATCGTCAGGCCGCCGGGTCGCCGCACCCGCACCACGTCGGCGCCCAAGTCGGCGAGGATCATTCCGGCGTGCGGTCCCGGTCCGATGCCGCCGAGTTCGATCACCCGCACCCCCGCCAGGGGGCCGCTGCCGCCCACGGTGATTACTGGCCCTTCTTGACTTGCAGCACCCGCTCGCGCAGCGCCTTCGTCGCCGAGTCGATCGTCCCTTTGACGGCGCGCTTGAGGACGAAGCCGGGTAAGGGAACGTTGGGGTCGGCGAAGAGATCGAACTTGACCAGCGTGGCTTCTCCCCCGGTGCCCTGCGGCACCAAGGTGTACTTCCCGTCCTGCGCCTTCTGCTGGGCGGAGCTCACCAGCTTCCAGCTGACCTCGTTGGCGCCCCAGGTGTAGGCCACCACCTGTTCGTCGGTGATCCCGGCGACCTTGACCTTCATCTTCACCTTGCGGGGGCGCCCATCGTCCCCGGTCTCGAGCACCTCGGCGCTCTGATGGGGTTCCGACCACTCCGGCATCGCTTCGAAATCGGCGATGACGTCCAGAATCTCCTCCGGGCCGGCTTCGATGACGATGTCGCGGGATTCTTTGATTGCCATGGCCCGCACAATAGGCGAACGGCGTGCCGGCCGGAACGGTTTCGAGCGGGCGTACCGTCGTGCTTGTGACTGATCCCGTCTACACCGTCGGTGACTACCTGCTGGACCGCCTCGCCGAGCTCGGTGTCTCCGAGATCTTCGGCGTTCCCGGCGACTACAACCTGGCATTCCTGGATCACATCGTCGCGCACCCGACGATTCGGTGGGTGGGCAGCGCCAACGAGCTCAACGCCGGTTACGCCGCCGACGGGTACGGACGGCTGCGTGGAATGTCAGCCGTGGTAACGACATTCGGGGTCGGCGAGCTCTCGGCGGCCAACGCGATCGCGGGCAGCTTCGCCGAACACGTGCCGGTCGTGCACATCGTGGGCGGCCCGTCGAAGGACGCGCAGGGCACCAGGCGCGCGTTGCATCATTCGCTCGGCGACGGCGACTTCGAGCACTTCTTCCGGATCAGCCGCGAAATCACCTGCGCCCAAGCAAATCTCATGCCGGCAACCGCCTGCAGGGAAATCGATCGGGTGCTGAGCGAGGTGCGCGAACAGAAGCGGCCGGGTTACATCCTGCTGTCCACCGACGTGGCGCGCTTCCCCACCGAACCGCCCGACGCGCCGCTGCCGCGCTACACCGGCGGCACCAGTCCGCGCGCGTTGGCGCTGTTCGTCGAGGCCGCGGCGGGGCTGATCGCGGACCACCGGCTGACCGTGCTCGCCGATCTGCTGGTCCACCGCCTGCAGGCCGTCAAAGAGCTCGAGGCGCTGCTGTCCGCGGACGTGGTGCCGCACGCCACGTTGATGTGGGGCAAGAGCCTGCTGGACGAGAGCTCCCCGAATTTCCTTGGTATCTACGCGGGTTCGGCAAGCGCCGAATGGGTGCGCACGGCGATTGAAGATGCGCCGGTGCTGGTCACGGCGGGGGTGGTGTTCACCGACATGGTCAGCGGCTTCTTCAGCCAGCGGATCGACCCGGCGCGGACCATCGACGTCGGGCAGTACCAGAGCAGCGTCGCCGGTGAGGTTTTCGCCCCGCTGGAGATGGGCGCCGCGCTGGAGGCGTTGGCCGGCATCCTGGTCCGGCGCGGCATCACCTCCCCGGCCGTGGCGTCGCCCCCGGCCGACCCGCCGCCGCCCGCCCCGGCGCGCGATCAGCCGCTGACCCAGCAGATGGTGTGGGACCGGCTCTGCGTGGCGCTCACACCGGGAAACGTGGTCCTCGCCGACCAGGGCACGTCGTTCTACGGCATGGCCGATCACCGGTTGCCGCAGGGAGTCACCTTCATCGGCCAACCGCTCTGGGGCTCAATCGGTTACACGTTGCCCGCAGCGGTCGGCGCCGCGGTGGCGCATCCGGAGCGCAGGACCGTGTTGCTGATCGGTGACGGGGCCGCGCAACTGACCGTCCAGGAGCTCGGAACCTTCTCCCGCGAGGGGTTGTCCCCCGTCATCGTCGTGGTCAACAACGACGGCTACACCGTCGAGCGGGCGATTCACGGAAAGACGGCCCCTTACAACGACATTGTGAACTGGACTTGGACAGAGATCCCCCGGGCGCTCGGGGTGGCCGACCATCTGACGTTCCGGGCGCAGACCTACGGCGAGCTCGACGACGCCTTCACCGCGGCGGCCGAGAACCAGGATCGCATGGTGTTCGTCGAGGTCGTCCTGCCGCGGCTGGACATACCGCATCTGCTCGGCCAACTCGTCGGTCCCATGTCGCCGAAGGGCGCCCGCTAGAACGGGTGCGCGGCCCGTCCCGGTGGCGACGAGCGCAGTATCGCCTGGATGGTTCGCCGGCAACGCCCGCAGTCGGCGCCCGCCCCGCACGCCCGGGCGACATCCTTGGTCGTCGACGCCCCGGAAGCGACGGCCTCGGCCACCGTCTGGCTGGTGACGCCGTTGCACAGGCATACGAACATCGCGGGCGCTCAGTCCCCCTCGATGCGCATCATGTCGAAGAACCGCCCGACGAACAGGGGCGGGTAGGCACCGACGCCGGCGCCCGACATCCATTGCGCCGCGGCGTCGGGATGCTCGATCCACCGCCGCGCGCCCTCCTCGTCGGGAAACTCCTGCAGTATCAGGACCTCGTGCTCGTCGTCGAAAGCCTGGAAGACCCAGGTCTTTCGGATGCCGGCCGCGGTGAACCTGTCGATCGCCGAGCGGACGCCCGCGGTCAGGGTCGACACGTCCTCGACGGAGGCGATCGCGCACACCACCACGCCGGGCGCCCCCGGCGCGGGCGGCTGCGGCACGTACCGGTCCACGATCTCGCCGGCGAAGACGGCCGGGATGTCCTCGACCCCGGCGGCGTCGAACCAATCGAAAAACACCCGTGAGCGCAGCAGTTCCACGATGGGCTCGCGGCTGTGCACGCCGATCATCACCAGCACGCGGCCGTAGTCGTGGGTGGACGTGTAGACCAGCACATGGTGTGCGCCGATGTCGGCGAGCGCCGCCTTGTTGCGCTCGAGCAAGGGCCACACCCGGGTGGGGTCGGGGACGCGATAATCCGACGCGATCACCATCGAGTGGATATCGCCGGTGCTCAACGCGACAGCCCTATACCGGGTTGAACGACGAAATCAGCCATCTGCCATTGGCTTTCGTCAGCGTGACCGACACGCTGCTGTTGGTGAAGGTCGGCTCGGGCCGGTCCTTGCTCTGCGTGCTCTGGTTGACGAACAGCAGCACGACGGCCGAACCCGGGTGCAGCTCCGACACCGCGGCATGAAGCACGACGGCGGTGGTCTTCACCGATTTCTGCTTGGCGGCCGGGGCGACGATCTGCTGGGTGAATTGGTCGTAATAGGACAGGAAGTCGCCGGTCAGATGCGACTTCGCGGAAGAAAAGTCGCGGTCGAGGGTGTCGGGCGAATACGACAGCACCGCCACCGTGCCCTCGCTGGCGGCCGAGATCGCCGCCTTGTTGGCGGCCGCATCGGTGGCCCGGTCGGGCCGGTAGGTGAACCAGTACAGCCCGCCGAGCAAGCCCAGCGACGCGACCACGAGCAGCGCCAGCAGAGCTGGGAGAACCTTTCCCGACGAGCGCTTTCTCGCCTGCGCCACAAGGTGCTTCAGCCGACCCTGCCCCTTTCGCCCGCCGTCGACGGCGTCGACGTCCTCGGCGGGCTGTTCGGCGTCGGTCGTTTCGACCTCTGCGACCTCCCCGGTTTCTTCGACCTCAGCCGTCTTCTGGGCCGATGTTTCTTCTGCGGTCACGGCACGAACTCGACTTTCGATATTTTGAGCTGGCCACCGTCGCGGGCGACCGTCACGATCAGCCGGTAATTGCGTGGATCCTGTTTGGCGCCGGCCGCGTTCGTGACCTCAGAGGTGGAGGCAACCAGTACCACCGCCGAATCCTTGGTCATCGTGTCCAGTTCCACCGCCGCAGCCTGAACGCTGCCTTGCGACACCACCTTCGACTGCTCCACCACCTTGGTGAAATCGTCGGCCATCTTCAGGAAGTCGTCCTTGAACGAGCCGGTGGAGTTATCCAGGATGCGCTGCACCCCTTGCTTGGCGTTGTTGAAGTCCAGCGACGTCAGGGTCACGACGCCCTGGCGCGCCGCGGCGACGAACTCGGCCGCACGCTGACGCTGCTGGACCGCGTCGCGATGCTCCTTGATCATGTAGCCGCTTCCCGCCAGCGCGGCGAGGATGACAACGATCGCCAGGCTTGCGGCAAGCGTGGACCACTTGGGCCGGCGCAGGCGTCCGGCAAGTCGGCCCCGGCGCGGTGCCGGCTGCGCCGTGTCGGCGGACGCATCCTCGGCCTCCGCAACCGGTTCTTCGGTCTCGGCGGTTTCCGGCTCGCCCACCGCCTCGGTGTCGTCGACGTCCGCCTGGGAGTCGGGTGCCTCGGTCTCGGCGGGTTCCGTTTCATCCGCCTCGGCCGGTTCTGCCGGGACGGCCGCTTCGGTGACCCGTTGCTTGGTTTCGGCGAGTTCGGCCTCGCGGCGCAATTGGATGGCCCGGGCGCGGGCGCGCGCTGCGGCGGCCAGGGCCTCCGCTTCTTCGGCCTCAGCCTCGGCCTGTTCGGCCAGCGCCCGGATTTCGGCGGCAGTGCTTGGGGTTTCGTCCTCGTTCACCGGAACCGATTTTTCGGCGGCATTCTGGCGGGTGCCGCCACTCACCGCTCACCAGCCCGACAACACGGCTGTCCGTGACTCAATGCCAAACTCCTCTATCGCTTGCCCGTCGCGGCAAGTCCGCTTCCGGCCGTCGCCGTTGGGCAACCCTACTCGGGCTGCGCGCCGGCGCGCGAGCACTTGCGCCGATATCCTTCCGCCGCGAATCTCGTGAAGACCAGGAGAGCCACGTTATCACCTTCTCCTGTGCGTGCGGCCGATGCTGGCGCGCCGGCGCTGCACAAATGCGTAACATGCTGTGGAAACGTGGTTCTCGTATCTGGCATACGGCAGCGCGTGTGCGTCTACCGCCGTACGCGCTGGCCAACCCTTGACAGGCCGATCAGACAGGCTGCCGGTACGTGTCGTATGGCGCTAAACTGCGTTGCACCGATGGCAGGTGCGCGATTCGCGGTGAGAGGGCAACGATGTCGTACGTGCTGGCGGCTCCGCAGATGCTCGGTGCGGCGGCGACCGACGTGGCGGGCATCGCTGCGGCACTGGACGCAGCCAACGCCGCGGCGGCGGCGGCGACCAGCGACGTGGCAGCCGCCGCCGGGGACGAAGTCTCAGCTGCGATCGCGTCGTTGTTTTCTTCGTACGCGCACGCTTATCGGGCACTCAGCGCTCAAGGCAACGCATTTCAGGCCCGATTCGCGCAGGCGCTGAACGCCGCCGGGGAGTCTTACGCGGTGTCGGAGGCGGCCGGTGCGTCGCCGCTGAAGACCCTGGAGAACGACGTTTTGGGGCTGGTCAATGCCTCCAGCAACGCGCTGACCGGGCGACCGCTGATCGGCGACGGCGCCAACGGCTACACCAACTCCCAAGGGGTAGGGACCCCGGGCGGGGCCGGCGGATGGTTATACGGCAGCGGCGGCAAAGGCGGCGACAGCACCTTCGCCGGGGCCGCCGGGGGTGCCGGCGGGCCCGCGGGTCTGATCGGCAACGGCGGCATGGGCGGGGTCAGCGGGCCGGGCGGTCCCGGCGGACCGGGAGGACGCGGCGGCTGGCTATGGGGCACGTCCGGCGCCACCGGGGCGAGTACACCATTACCGGCGAACGAAATCCTCGTGCAGGTGGATCAGTTCGGCAGGCCGATCGTGAACATCTCCATCGGCGGCGGACCGACGGCACCCGTCGTGTTCGACACCGGATCCACCGGCCTCGTGGTCCCGCCCCAAGACGTCGACTTGGCGAAGCTCGGCATGAGCACCGGGTCGAGTCAAGTCACGTACGAGGACAACAGCTCCAACTTCAAAACCGTCTACTACAACAAGTACACAACCACGGTGGATCTCGGGAATGGAATCGTCACCACGCCGATCACCGTTGGCGTGGCCACCTCCGCGACGCAGACGATAAACGGGGGCACTCCGATACAGATCCCGCTTTCGTCCCTGACCGCGTTTCTCGGCGTCGGCCCGAACGACGGGCACCCATTCCCCGACCCCGTGACGCTGGCGTTGCCGGGAAACCTCAGCCAGGGTGAACTCATCAACGAACCGGCCGGTGTCGTTGCCTTCGGCCCCAACCCGCTAACTCCCGTCGCATCGGTTTCCGGAGCGCCGCATACCAGTGGCCTGCAGGTACAGATCGACAACGGGCCACTCCACACCGTGAGCGACTCGCTCATCGACTCCGGCGGGAGGGCCGGATCCATCCCGATGTCCGCCGCGCCGAATTTTCCCGTCGACGAGCCCCTGCCGATCGGAACGACGATCACGGTCTATACCAGCACCGGCCAGGAGTTGTACTCGCAGACGGTCACCGCGCCCTACACCCCGCAGGTCGCGTCGTCGGGTAACCCGTTCAACAGTGGGAATTATCCGTTCACGCTGGAACCGATCTACGTCTCGAACAGCCCCGCCGGTGTTGGAACGACATTTTTCGACGCCTGACGCGAGACGTTTCGGGCCCACGACAGCCAGACCCGGTCCTAACTCAACAAGTCCTTGACCACTTTCCCGGTGGCGTTGAGCGGCAGCGCTTCCCGAAACTCCACCGACCGCGGCACCTTGAAGCCCGCCATGCGTTCGCGGCACCAGCCGATCAATTCCTCAGCGCTGACAGTATTTTTGCGGTCGTTGCAGACCACGAACGCCTTGCCCACCTGCCCGAGCCGCTCGTCGGGAACGCCGATCACCGCCGCCTGCGCGACGGCCGGGTGGTGCATCAGGAAGCCTTCGATCTCCGCGGGGTAGGCGTTGAATCCGCCGACGATGAACATGTCCTTCTTGCGTCCGACGATGCGCAGGCGGCCCGCCTCATCCAGGTTGCCCAGGTCTCCGGTGTGCAGCCAGCCGTCGGCGTCGATCGCGTCAGCGGTCGCAACGGGATCGTCGAGGTAGCCCTGCATGACGCCGTAGCCGCGGACCAACACCTCGCCGTCCTCGGCGATGCGCACCTCGACCCCGTCGCAGGGCAGCCCCGCCGTGGTGGCCACGTCCTCGAAGGAATCACCGGGCCGGGACAGCGTCACGTTGCCGGCCTCGGTGAGGCCGTATCCGGTCATCAACGTCTGGAAAGGCAATTCGCCGTGGATGCGGCGCACCAGTTCGACGGGAATGTCGGCCGCGCCTGTCACGCCCGCCCGCAACGTCGAAAACTTGGCCTTGTCGCGGACCGTCAGCAGCGAGTGATACAGCGTCGGCGGACCGGGGAGCATCGTGATGCGTTCGCGCTCAATGAGATCCACGACCAGGTCGACGTCGAACACCGCGACCGGCAGCATCGTCGCGCCGCGCAGGAACGACGCGATGAGCCCGGCCTTCAAACCGAACGTGTGGAAGTACGGGTTGATCTGCAAATAGCGGTCACCCTCGCGCAGGTCCGCCAGCGTCGCCCACTCGTCGTACATGCGCAGCGTCTGGCGGTGATTCATCATCGCGCCTTTCGGGCGCCCCGTCGTGCCCGACGTGAAGATGATGTCCGAGACGTCGTTGCCGTCCACCGGCCGCTCGAACGGCGAACCGCTGGAAAGGAAGTCGGACTTCAGATCGAAGACGGGTATCGCCGGCGGCGCAACGTAGTCCTGGTCCAGAAATCCTTTTTGCACCAGCACGGCCTTGGCGCCGCTGCGCGCGATGATGTCGCCCGCTTCCTCGGTCTTGAATCGGGTGTTCACCGGCACCAGCACGCCGCCCGCGGTCAGCAGTCCGAATGCGGCGATGATCCACTCGGCCGAGTTCGGTCCCCAGATCGCGACCCGATCGCCCTTGTCGACACCGAAGTCCGCGAAAGCTCCTGCGGCACAACGAATCCGCTCGACGATTTCGGTAAACGTGAAACGCAGCGGACCGTCGACGACCGCTTCCGCGTCGCCGAACCGGTCCGCCGCGCTCAAGACCATCTCGGGGATGGTCCGCCACTCAGGTTCGATTGGCCGGCTCCTCATCGCGCTTCGCGTCCCCCTCGCCGCTTCACGGCTGGGGGCACCCCCACTGCGACGTCGCCGACCGGCGGCGAGCCGTCACACCGTGACGAGCCGACCGAGGTTGCCGCCCATGATCTTCGCCTGGTCGTCAACGGACAAGTGCGACAGCGCGTTGACGTAGAAAGTCGGCTCGGCCAGCCCTTCGGGGTGCGGCCAGTCCGAGCCGTACAGCACCCGGTCCACGCCGACGAGGTTGACCAGATCGTCGATGCCGTCCTCGAAGAACGGGCTGACGTGGATGCGACTCTTGACCATCTCGACGGGGTCGCTCGGGAAGACTTCCGGCGCCTTGCGGTAGACCTCGGCCAGCCCGTCCAGCAACGGGGTCATCCACTTGGAACCGGCCTCGACGATCGCCACCTTCAGCTTCGGGTGGCGGTAGAGCGCGCCGTGGATCACCCACGAGCCCACCGCGTCCTGGATCGGCCGCCACTCGTTGAGGATGCCCATCGCGTTGGTCTGGAACGGCAGCATCTCCTGCTCGGCGCCGTCCCACTCGGAGGTGTAGCGGGAGTAGCCGCTGTCGCTCGAGTGCATGCCGACCAGCACATCGTGCTCGACGACCCGCTCCCAGAACGGGTCGAACTCGGGCACCGCGAACGACCGCGGGCCGCGGAAGCCGGGGACGGGAGCCGGGCGGATCAGGATGCAGCGCGCACCGCGCTTGACCGCCCATTCCAGCTCCTCGATCGCCTTCTCGACGATCGGCAGCGTGATGACCGGGGTGGTGAAGATCCGGTTCTGGTAGTTGAAGCCCCAGACCTCATCGAGCCATTCGTTCAGCGCGTGGATCAGGACGTGGATGGCCACCGGGTCGTCGCGCAGCCGCTCCTCCAGCAGGCTGGCCAGCGTCGGGAACATCAGGGTGCGGTCCAGGCCCAGTTCGTTCATCTTCTCCAGCCGCGGGCCGGGCTCGAAGAACGCCGGGATCGCGCGCATCGGCTCGCCGAACAGCTCGCGCTTGCTCTTGCCGTCCGGGTTGCCGTACTTGAAGTACTCCTCCCACGCGCCCGGGCGGGCGACGACCTCGAAGGTCGGGTTGGGGATGTAGTTGCTGATGTGGCCGCGGATCGCGATCTTGGTGCGCCCGTTGATCTGCACGTACTGGACGTAGTCCTTGTACTCCTTGGGCAGGAACTTGGTCAGCGCCTCCGGCGGCTCGTAGAGATGGTTATCCGCGTCAAAGATCGGGAACGGGACGTCCTCCCGATGTGACAGCTGCCCCATGAAATCCTCCTTCGCAATTTGGGAGAATATTATTCTCGTATCGCGGATGCCGCAACTGCCAGTGGTCTCGTCGTTCGTGGGCACAGACGCGATACATTGCACGCGGGGCACAGGACACGAATGGAGTCACATGGCCAGCCGCCATTTCCGCCGCCGATTCGTCACCTCCCCGGACGGCACCCGCATTGCCTTCGACAGCATCGGCGCGGGGCCCGGCGTCGTCGTTCTGTCCGGCTCGCTGGCGCCGCCGGCCCGATATCGCCGCTTCGCGCAGGCTTTGGCCGGATCACACACCGTACATGTGGTCCAGCGACGGGGTCGCGGCGCAAGCGGTCCCCAAGGCGAGGCGTACGGGATGGATCGAGAGTGCGACGACGCTCTGGCGGTCCTGGAGGAGACCGGCTCCCGACACCTGTTCGGACACAGCTTCGGCGGACTGACCGCCCTGCAAACGGCCCTGCGGGCGCATCGCGAGCAACTTCACTCCGTGGTGGTCTACGACGCCGCGGTGAGCGTCGCCGGTTCCATGCCACTGGGATTCCTGCCCTCGTTCACCCGGTCCGTCGAAGAGGGACGTCACGCACGTGCGATAGCCGAGCTGACCCGCGGCCTCCAGATCGGGCGTCACCTCGACAACCTGCCTTTCGGGGTGACTCTGGCGGTCAGCCGGCTCGGGGTGAACACCGTGTGGAAAGCCGAACGCGAGGTGCTGCCAACGGTTCCCAAGGAAGGGCGGGAGGCGTTGCGTCTGGACGGACCGGCGTCGGCATACGACGCGATCTCGACGCCAGTGCACTTCATGGTCGGCCAACACAGCCCGCCCTACTTCCGGACGGCGGCGACCGCAATCGCCGCCAGGCTGCCAGCCGCGGGCGTCACCGACATGCCGGGCCTGGACCACCGCGGTCCGCTGGCGCGACCGCGACCCGTCGCCGAGGCCTATGTGAAGACGTTACGTGCGACCGCGTCCAGCGAGCGGCGAGAGCCCTAGAGAGTACGGCCTTTTGGGGACGCTCGGCGGCGACTAACGAACCCCCCGGTCAGCAGGTCGCGACGATTTTGAACGACGCGGAAGCCGGTTCGCCCGGCTTGTCGGTCTTGTAGCCGTTGGCGGTCCCGGTGATCGTGAACCTCTCACCGCTCAGGGTCATGTCCGCGTTGCCCCCGTCATGCGCCGAGTACATGCCGGTGAAGCCGCCCAGATTCTGGATTCGCACCGACTCGGCGGTGAGCGGCTCGGCGCGTTGGTCGATGACGACCTTCGCCCCGGCGAAATCGCCGCCGATCTCGATCGTCCGATACCACTCCAGCTGGCTGCACTTGACCACATGGATGTTCGCGTCGTTGCCGTTGACCGACACCGACGCGGAGCTGGAGATCGGGCTTTGCGGCTTCGGGCTGCAGGCGCCGACGCCGGTTACGGCAAGCGCCGCGGCGGCAATCGCCACGATTCGGTTACGCACTCGGCCACCTCGATCCCGCTGACGACAGTTCTTGGCCTGCCGCGATGATGTTATTCTCCCCGCAAGAGAATGCCAATATCGGCGATTCCCGGCCGTCCCGATCACTGGAGCGATGACCCCATGGTGGACCTGGAGCTCGATGACGGGCTGGCGGTGCTCACCATCGATCGCCCGCACGCGCGCAATGCCATCGCCCTGGACACCATGGAGCAGCTGGAGAAGGCGATCGACGCCGCGGCGGGTGCGCGCACCCTCGTCATCAAGGGCGCGGGCGATCGGGCGTTCGTCTCCGGCGGGGATCTCAAGGAGCTGAGCGCGCTGCGCACCGAGGCAGACGCCGCCGCGATGGCCAGACGGATGAGGTCGATCTGCGACCAGCTGGCGGCGTTTCCGGCGCCGGTCGTGGCCGCCCTGAACGGCCACGCCTTCGGCGGCGGCGCCGAATTCGCCGTCGCCGCCGACATCCGGGTGGCCGCCGACGACATCAAGATCGCCTTCAATCAGGTGACGCTGGAGATCATGCCGGCGTGGGGCGGCGCCGAACGACTGGCCGCGATCGTCGGAAAGAGCAAGGCGTTGCTGCTGGCGGGCACGGGAATGACCCTCGGTGCCGCGGAGGCGGAGCGGATCGGCTTGGTGGACCTGGTTTTGCCCCGCGCCTCGTTCGACGACGGGTGGCGATCGGTTGCCACGTCGCTGGCCCGCCACCCGGCTGCCGAGATAAAACGGGTAATCAGCGGCGTTTCCGCTGATGAAGCGATAGCATCCTTTGCACGGCTGTGGGTTGCCGACGCCCACTGGCAGGCCGCAGAGCGGGTGATGAACCGCACCGCCAGTCCGCGCCCGGCAGCCGGAGGAGCGAGATGACCAGCACCGCGAAGAAACTGTTGGGCCTCGGCTCGGCGATGTTGCTCGGACTGGCGGCCTGGGCGGTCAACCCCGGGCGGGCACACGCCGACCCGGTCTTCCACCAGGTCGTGTACGTCGTCACGTCCACGAGCCCGGCCTACGTGGACATCTTCTACCAGGATCAGGATCCGACGCTGTTCTCCGACTACAGCCACAACCCCTATGTCTTCACGCCGCAGGTCCACGCCGATGTCGGGCCGGGTAAGCCATGGGTGCAGCCGGTGAACCTGCTCAACCCCGATCAGTGGGCGATGGTCACCGCCACCACCGGTCATGAACCGATGGCAGCGGGCGGCATTCAATGCGATTTGTCGGTGGACGGCAAGGTAGTGGTCTCCAAGATCGGCCCCAAAGGGGCGCTCTGCTCGTTGCGAACCTGGTGAACGACCCAGGTGGGCGGCACCCCGGCAATGGGCTGCGGCTCACCCTCCAGTCGGCGCAGGTAACTCTCGACCAGCTCCAGGGTTTCGGCGTGACCGCCGGCAATCCCAACGGCCTGCTCGAGCACCAGGAACCGCGACAGGCTGGTCATCAGGACCGTCCACACCACCGGCGACACGTCCTCGCTCTCGGCGCCGTAACGCTGCAGCGCCGCGGCCACCACCTGACGCTGCTCCTCGCGGAAACGTTCGGCGTAATAGGCGATTTCGGCTCGCATCTCCTTGCGGTGGTTGGCCAGCGCCATGAACTCCATTGAGATGCGGGTGAACCCGGGATCGGTGCCGAATCTCCACAGCGCCCACAGCGGCTGACGGCTTTGCAGCGCTCGCGCCTGCACGCGCAGGCCCTCCTCGGCGCGGCGGCGGAAGACGTCGAGGAAAAGCTCGTCCATGGTGCGGAAGTAGTAGTGCACCAACTGGGGTTTGAGCCCGGCGCGGCTGGCGAGCCGGCGCGACGTGACGGCCGCATAGCCCTCTTCGATCATCAACTGCTCGGCCGCATCGAGCAGCAGGCCGCGGTTCTTCGCGTCCGGCGCCCCGAGCCTGCGGGCCGCGGAAGCAGACGACATGCCTTTGACTCCGTACTCTCGACGTACCGGCGACACCTCGGTGTCGCCATGCCCGATCGTAGCCAGGTCGGGAGTCGGCCGGGCGTGGCGACCTTGACCCTGACATTACCGCCATGCTAAGCAGGTGCTCAGCACTTCACGCATATCGGACTTGGGCGGCGCAGAGTCTCGCCGCCGAACCACCCTTCGGCCGGCGCCGCTTTTGGAGGCACGCACAACATGAGCGACTTCGACACGATCGATTTCTTCACCGATCAATCTCTCGTTCCCGATCCGCACCCCTACTTCGACTACCTGCGTAGCCGGAACCCGGTGCTGCGACTGCCGCACCACGGCGTCGTCGCGGTCACCGGCTACGAGGAGGCCTGCGAGGTCTACAAGGACCCCGACACCTTTTCGAACATCGTCGCGCTGGGCGGGCCGTTCCCGCCGCTGCCGTTTGCGCCCGAGGGCGACGACATCAGCCCGCAGATCGACGAGCACCGCAGCTACTTCCCGATGAACGAGCACATGGTCACCATGGACCCGCCGGATCACACCCGCGCCCGGTCGGTGCTGGCCAAGCTGCTGACACCGAGCAGGCTGAAACAGAACGAGGAGTTCATGTGGCGGCTCGCCGACCGCCAGCTCGACGAATTTCTGGTCACCGGCCGCTGCGAATTCATCGGCGAATACTCAAAACCGTTCGCCACCTTGGTGATTGCCGACCTGCTCGGCGTTCCCGAGGAAGACCACAAGGAGTTTCGGGTCGTGCTGGGCGCCGACCGCCCCGACGCGCGGGTGGGTGCCCTCGACCATGAGAGCGTCGGCATCAACCCGCTGGAATGGCTCGACGACAAGTTCTGCTCCTACATCGAGGAACGGCGGCGCGAACCGCGCAACGACGTGCTCACCTCCCTCGCGACCGCGAAGTATCCGGACGGATCCACGCCCGAGGTCATCGAGGTGGTTCGTTCGGCGACGTTCCTGTTCGCGGCCGGGCAGGAAACCACGGCCAAGCTGCTGAGCGCCGCGCTGCAGGTGATGGGCGACCGGCCCGACATCCAGCAACAGCTGCGTGACGACCGCACCCTGATCCCGGGGTTCATCGAGGAATCGCTGCGGATGGACAGCCCCGTCAAGTGTGACTCGCGGCTGGCGCGGAAGGCCACCACGGTTGGCGGCGTCGACATCGCTCCGGGCACCGTCGTCATGGTGCTGCCGGGCGCGGCCAACCGCGATCCACGCCGGTTCGAGAACCCGCACGAGTTCGACCTCCGCCGCAAGAACGTCCGCGAGCACATGGCGTTCGCGCGCGGCGTGCACTCGTGCCCGGGTGGGCCGCTGGCCCGAGTCGAAGGCCGTGTCTCCATCGAGCGCATCCTGGACCGGATGGTCGACATCAAGATCGACGAGGCCGAGCACGGGCCCGCCGGCGACCGCCGCTACACGTATGAGCCGACGTACATCCTGCGCGGGCTCAGCGAGCTGCACCTGACCTTCACGCCGGCCTGACTGCCGAGCAGGCATCGGCGCCGCGCATCACCGCATCGTCATCCCGGCGAAGTAGCACGCCAGCAGGCTCACGGCGATCAGGATCACCCAGGCGTCCGTCAGGCGGCACAGCAGGGCCGGCGCTTGCCTGACTTCCATGAACTCGCGAAAGATGATGCGCACCTTGATAACCGCGATCACGATGACGCTGGACGTGACCGCCGCGCTGGGCCCGCGCGAACCACCCGCCGAGTGGTCGATCGCCAGGTAGGCCAGCGTGAGCGACGCCAGCACCAGCCAAACCACCAACAGCCGTTTGTTGAATGCGATCACCGGTCACCTCACCACGTACAGCAGCGCGAAGATGAGCACCCACAGGAAATCGACCGTGTGCCAGTAGGTGGCGCAGGTTTCGATGATTTCCTGAGATCGCCGGGCGGTGGTTCGAAGTTGGTAGACGACGACACCCAGCACGAAGAAACCGATCAGCAGGTGCACGAAATGAATTCCGGTGAGGAAGAAGTAGTAGGTGAAGAAGTCGTTGCTGGCGAAGCCGTTTCCCCCGCGGACCAACCGAACCCACTCGAACACCTTGAAGAAGAGGAACACCGCGGCGAAGGCGAAGGTGATGAAGACGTCCCGGAGAGCCGCTCGGTATGCGCCGGCCCGCGACGACTGGACGCAGCGCGCCACCGACCAGGAGCTCAGCAACAACACCAGCGTGTTGACGACCCCGATGCGCAGGTCGAGCTGCGCCTGCGAGTGCAGGAAGAGCTCCGGGCTTCGGCTGCGATAGAACAGGTAGAAGCCGAAATACCCGGTGAAGACCAGCGTTTCGAACAGGACGAACACCCACATGTCGGGCTGGCCGGGCACGAATCGGGCGCGCGTGCTCCGGTCGGCCCCCTCGGTAATCACGCGGGCACCGATTCCCCGGACGGGCGGGCCTTAGACAGCGGGAGCGGCCCGGTGCCGAAGTCCTCGCGCTGGATCAGGCGAAACAGCATCACGATGAACGTGACCTGATAGACGCCGAACACGACCATGTCCAGCCACCAGGCGATCTGACCGTTCCACGCCAGCACGCCCCGCCGGAAGATCCAGCACGGCGCCACCACGACCTCGGTGAGCGCGTTGCACAGGTTGAGGTAGCCGAACCATTTGGGGAATACCCGATTCCGGTCGAGCAGGATCGCGGCCATCCAGATCAGCGAGCCGATCAGGAAAACCCCCATGGTCCCGTCGAAGGACAAGAAGGCGAAATCGTAGAGCCAGCCGAGCGCTTCGGGGTCTCGCTCGGGTCGCAGCGTCCCCACGATCAGCGCGATGTTGAGCAGCAGCATGCCGGGAACGGCGCTGAGCGAGTAGATGACCAGGTACGAATACCCGAACGCCGGGCTGACCGACATTCGCCGCATCGAATACGCGATGAGGGCGTTATTGATCGCGATCATGCCGCCGACAGCGAAGATGATGCCGAAGCCGACCGGTATCCCGAGGTGGCGCTCGTGAAACCAGTGCGCCTGCGTCGCGAGGTCCCAGGTGGGCTGCGGCGGCGGCTGGACCTGCGCCACGATG
Organism: Mycobacterium sp. E2699; assembly: GCF_001666745.1. Taxonomy (NCBI): domain Bacteria; kingdom Bacillati; phylum Actinomycetota; class Actinomycetes; order Mycobacteriales; family Mycobacteriaceae; genus Mycobacterium; species Mycobacterium sp. E2699. Next base: position 94,770 of record NZ_LZJH01000048.1, read on the forward strand.
AAGAACACCGGGAAGAAGAGGGTGTAGAAGACGACGAGCACCGCCCAGGCCAGCCACAACTCGCGCTTGGGGCCGTACCGCAGGTGCCAGCCGAGCCGGCGATGCAACGGCCCCGAAGGCGGCGTGTCTTCGGACGCCGACGGCGTGAGGACTGTCTTCATGCGCCGGCCAGTTCCGTTCCGCGCCTGGCGTTCTCGGCGCGCTCGCGATAAACCGCCCGGCCCAGCGCGACGCCCATCATGACGATCCACACGCCGATGGCAACGTTCTTCACCCAGAACGACAGGACGCCATTCCAGGCCAGCGGGCCCGTCAGGGCCACGCCGACGAACGCCGCGGGCACCAGCGCGGCCGCCACGACCAGGTTGAAATGGGCCACCCAGCGCGGGAAGACGGGGCGCGGCTGATCGTCGAAATAGATTGCCAGGGCGAGGATCACGCTTTGCCCAATGAGAAAGGGAACGAGAATCGTGAACGTTATCCACGCGAAGTCGTTGAGCAACTGGGTCAGCTCGGGGCTGCGTTCGGTGCGGAAGGCGGCCAGCAGCCAGCAGACGTTCGCGATGAGGAAGAGGGTCGGACCGCCGGCCACGCAGCCCAGCAGCGCGTAGGAGAAGATCGGGGTCCGATGGGCCATCCTGCGGACCTGCAGGACGATCAGCGCCAGAATCGGCACCAGGCAAACGCCGAACCAGTTGAACACGATCATGCTGTAGCGGATTTGCGGGAGGTGGGCCGGATCCCGGTAGAACGCGGCCACCTGGTCCGCCGTCATCGTCGGCGACATCGGCGGGTTGAAGCCCGGAAACAGGAAGAAGCAGGCGATCCAGATGATCAGCGTGACGGGCAACGTCCACAACAGGATCAACTCGCCGTCGGTGCGCCGCAATGCCTTTCGCGGGTGGCCGGGAGCGTTGTCGGCGGCGACGCCGGTCATCGGTGACTCCCTCCAGCGCGCCGGTCGGTTGGCCGCGCTCGGCTAGTCAGGAAACTAGCCGATCGGCTAGCCGGGGTCAATAGCCGATCGGCTACGCTTCGGAGTGTGGTTTCACCGCCGACCAGGAGCCGGTTTCGCTTCATCACGCGCAGCGCCGCACAGACGCGCATCCTCGATGCCGCGCTGCAGTTGATCGCCGAGCATGGTGTGGGCGGGACCTCGCTGCAGATGATCGCCGACGCCATCGGGGTCACGAAGGCCGCCGTCTACCACCAGTACAAGACCAAGGAGCAAATCGTCATCGCGCTCACCGAGCGCGAACTCGGCGGTCTCGAGGAGGCCCTGGAGGCGGCGGAAGCGGATGACCATCGGAGCAGGGCCCGGGATGTGCTGCTCGACCGGGTCATCGATGTCGCCGTCGAACGGCGCGGCGCGGCAAGCACATTGCAGTTCGATCCCGTCATCGTGCGGCTGCTGGGTGAGCACGAACCATTCCAGGAATTCATCCAGCGCCTCTACGGTGTGCTGCTCGACGACGCCGCCGAGGACGCGCGGGTGTCGGCGGCGGTGCTGTCGGGGGCCATCGCGGTCGGGGTGGTGTCGCCCTTGGTGGCCGACATCGACGACGACGCCCTGCGTGCCCAGCTGGGGCGCATCACGCGCCGATTGATCGGCGCGCTCGACTGAGGCCGCGAGCTCCGCAAATTTTTTGACCGGTTCGCCGGGCGCTCGGGTACGGTTCTTTTCATGAAGACAGTCGCGCGCGTCGCCGCCGCAGCGATCATCGTCAGCGCCGGCTTGGGCACCACCCCGGTCGCTCAGGCCGACAACCCGCCCTGGCCGTTCGTCGGGTACCACTGGTGCCCGGGCCAGGCGTTTGACCCGTCATGGGGACCCCAATGGGATCCGACCACCTGCCACGACGCGCACCATCGGGACATGGACGGCACGGTCCACAACTTCGACTACTGGGGACCCAGTCCGTTCCAGGACTGGCCGGAGATCCCGAACAACCGGCCCTGACGCTGGCTAAGTGTCGCCGCGCTCCCAAACCTGCGTTCCGTCGTGCGCGTTGCAGACCAGGAACAGGCCGTCCGGCGCCTGCGCGACGTAGTACTCCGGGTAGTCGACGCACGACGAGCCCTCGTCCTTGACCCCGGCCATCGGGGGGGACCGGAACCACCGGGGCTGATAGCGCCTCGGCGAGCCGCAGAACATCAGGCGCCCGGGCTGCGTGGCGAAAGACACGTAGTAGTCGGCGGTTCCGAAGACGTAGTAGGTGGTGTTGTCGCACGGCGCACCGAGCACCTGATGCGGCATGATGCCCGGCGTGCAGTCCGGATAATCGCAATTCACCGGTGCGGCACCGGCCGTCGGCGCCACGCACACGCCGAGGCCCAGAAATGCGGCGACCGCTGCCACGATGAATCGCACGGGATCACTTTAAATTACTTGGCCCACCGCTGGGAATAGAATTCTCCGGCTCCGAGAAGATATGCATCCAATGCGCCTGTCGCCGCCGCCGGCATGCCCGCCTGGCAGTGATAATGTGGCTCTCCTGTAGGCGCGGACGAGGAGGTGATCCAGTGCCTCGGCGCAAGCTTCCCGCTGGGGCCACCGTCGCCGGCTCTCGACCCCTGGTGGCCCCGTCGGCGCCAGCGTCTTCCCCGGTCGGAGAAGCCGCAGAAATCGCCGAGGCCGAAGCCCGTGCCGAAGCCGCGCGCGCCCGGGCGATGCGGTTGCGCCAACAGGCCGAGGCGGCCCTGGGCGATAAATGCGGGAGCCCCGCCGAGGCGACCGAGTCGGCGCCGCGCCGGCGGCGGCTGCGTCGCCCACGCCGGAGGGCCGTGGCCGCGATCGCAGCGGTCGGCGTCGTCTGCGCCTCGTTGGCGGGCAGCGGGTACCTGGTGTGGCATCACCGCGGCGTCGTGCAGCAAAGGCAGCGCAGCTCGGAGTTCGCCGCGGCGGCCCGCAATGCCATCGTGACGATGATGACGATCGATGCGACCAGGGCGCGAGAAGATCTGCAGCGCTTCGTCGACGACACTACCGGGACATTCAAGGTCAGCATCTTGATGGGCGGTGAGGACGCCGTCAAGGCTGTCGAGCAGTCCAAGGTCAGTTCCAAGGGCACGGTGCAAGCCGCGGCTGTGCAGTCCATGAGCCAGGATTCCGCGGTTGTCCTCATCGCGGCGAAGTCCGAGATCACCAAACCCGGTGACCCTAAGCCGGAATCGCGGTCGATGCGGATCGTCGTCACCATCCAGCGCGACAACGGGCAGCTCAAGGTTTCGAGACTCGAGTTCGTCCCGTGACGGTCGACAGCGCGGCGCCCGCAGACGCGACTCCGCAGCCGGCGCCCACCCGCCGAACCGGCGCGATCAGGCGCTGGGCGCGGCGTGGCCTGGCACGGTGGCGTCCAATCCTGTTGACCCTCCTGCTGATTGCCACCCTCGGCAATGCGGCCCGGATATTCTATTTCGACTACAATCCGGATTTGCAGACCGACCGCACCGCGGCGCAACAGGTCATCAGGGCGGCCGGCGATGGTGCGGTGGCATTGCTGTCCTACTCTCCTGAGACTCTTGACCGCGATTTCGCGAACGCCAAATCCCGGCTCACCGAGGATTATCTGGCCTACTACCAACGGTTCGCCGACCAGGTTGTGGAGCCGTCGGCGCAGCGCGGCCAGGTCACGACGACCGCCAGCGTGGTCAAGGCCGCGGTGTCGGAACTGCACCCGAATTCGGCTGTCGTGCTTGTCTTCATCAGGCAGAAGACCACGAGTAGGGCCAAGCCGGAACCGGTGGTGACGTCGAGCAGCCTGAAGGTAACGATGGCAAAGGTAAAAGGATCGTGGCTCATCGATAAATTCGATGTCATGTGAGCGCCTTCCCTGAGCATCGGCTAAACCATTCCGTGACATGCCGCAGCGGTGTTAGTCTGTGAATTCGATTCGCTTGGAATTGGCGGTATTCAGCGCGTCAAGGAGCATATGATGCGTCCGGTAAATATGGCGATCAGCGCAACCCTGGTGGCCGTCGGCGTGGCCGGCGCCGTGCACGCGGCCCCGTCCGCACGGGCCTACGACCCCTCTATCAACGGGAAGTACACGGCCACGGTGGTCGGTGACTGGGCCCGGACGAACGAGGTGTTTCACCAGGAACCGGTGGTGCGAAGCACCTGGACCATCACCACGTCGTGCTCCACGGCCTACCGGTGCGACGGTACGGTCGTCAGCGATCAGGGCTGGACCGCACCGATATTCATGAACGAGGGCTCCACCTGGTTCGTCAAACGCGACATTCCCAATTGGACAACCTGTCCCGACGGCACGTCATTCACCGGTCACGACGTCATCCATTTCTATCCCGCCAACCCGGAGACCGGTGAGAAAGTGAACGGGTCGCCGGTCCTCGCCGGACGGGAACAGACGTCCGGGCCCAGCGGCGCCTGCGGCACCAACAAGCCGCTCTACATCGACCAGCCGTTCCGGCTCGACAAGATCGGATGATCCGGCTCACCTGACCCGGCTTGACGCCGGCATCAGGTGGCGAACAGGTCTTTCCAGGTTTTCGGCGCCTTGGGCGTCGTGGGTGCCGCCAGATCCGACTGGCGGTAAACCTGACCGTCCGGGGTCACGTAGGTGCCGGTGTGCGGGTTGTACTGGGCGATCGCCACCGATGGACCGGCCTGAGATTCATTGTGCCCGAACGCACTTGGCGCCGCCGACGGCGGCGCGGGCGGTGCCGGCGGCGGCGCGGGCGGCGGCGCGCTCGCCGCTGCGGGCGCCGGTGACCCGCCGGGGGAAGCCGGAACATCGATCGGCGCTATGGGTGACACCTCCCCCATTTGCGCCAGCGGGCTGAGCGGCGCCGCCGGCGGCGGCAACGATGAACCCGGGGGCGTTCCGCGCGGGACCGCACCCGGGGGAAGCGGCGTTCCCTCCACCGGCCCGAAGATCCGTTCTCGGTTCCAGTTGACCCGGTCGTCGGGCGGGATGCCCTGCGCGATGAGGTTGGGGTCCAGCGGGTAAGTGCCGAAGACGTGCTGTCGCATCGCCAGCGGCTGGAAAGGCTTGTCGCTCTCGCAGATTTCGACGGTCGGCGCACGTTTCCCGGGCTGCCCCATGCAGGGATAGTTGCGGGCGCCGCGCACCGCGATGGGTGAATCCTGCGGCAGTTTGCAATACAGCCCGTCCGGCGTGTCGATGGTACGGGTGTCGGCCGCCGAACGCCATTGGCTCGGCGGCAGGAAACCGACCGTGCACGCGGGCGGGTCACTGATGATGAGGTTGAAGGCGCCCGTAGCCAACCCGGTCGGGGACTTCGTGCCGACGAACGACTGAATCGCCGCGGTGAACGGCGGCAGCAGGACCAACATCTGCTCGAGTGACGCGTGATAGGTCACGCCGATCTGGCCGATCGTGGTGAGGTTCGCCAGCAGCACCGGCAGCGTCGGCTTGATCTGGTCCAGCAGCCGCGACGCCTCGTCCAGGGCTCCGGGTCCCCGTTGCAGCAGGGTGCGGAACTGCGGGTCGTCTTTCGCCAGCTGTCCACTGAAGCCGGCCAGGCTGCGCGCATAGGTTCGGATCGAATCGGCGGTCTGGGCCTGCGCGTCCAAGAAAGGTCCGGTGTCTTCAGTCAGGCTTCGCGTCCGGTCGGCGACGCCGTTGAGGTCACCCGACAACCTCGACGAACTGTCGAACAGCGACCCGAAATCGTAACCGGCGCCGTTGAATGCGTCGAACGACTCGTCGAGCAGCTGACCGAGCTTCCCCTTGGGAATGCTGTTGATCAACTTGCTGGACTGGTCGAGCACGGGGCCGATCGGCTGGGGGATCGTCGCGTCGTTCGCGGCGATGACCGAGCCGTCGTGGAGGTAGGGCGGTGAGTCGTTCCGCGGCCGCAGATCGACGTAGTACTCGCCCACCGCGGAGATGCTCAGCACCTCCGCCTTCAGGTCCGCCGGGATCTTCGGCGAAGTATCAAGGGACAGAGTGGCTTTCGCGCCGTCGGGGGTCAGACCCACCGCGGTCACCTTGCCGATCTGCACCCCACGGTAGGTCACGTTGGAAAAGCGGTACAGGCCCCCGGTGGCGGGCAGTTTCAGCGTCACGGTCATCTTGCCGATGCCGAGCAATGTCGGGGCCTGGATGTACCACAACGTCATGACGACCACGCCGATGATCCCCACGATCGTGAAGATCGCCAACTGAATGCGGACGAAGCGGGTCAGCATTTACGAGCCCCCGTCCGTCGGCGTCGCGGCGGGCACCGGGGCACCCTGGTCGGCCGGTGGCGCCGGCGCTGCGGATGGCGCCGGGCCCGGCAGCGACGAGGGGCCCTTCTGCGCATCGGGCCCGAGCCACGTCAAGCCCGCGATCAACGGTGACACCGGCGGCGGCGCCGCGGGTGGTGCGTCTCCCGACTGTGGGTTGACCGGCCCTTGCGCCGCGGGCGGCGGTCCCGGCCGGACCGGCGCCCAGGGTGGCGGCGGCCCGAACGGTGCCGGTTCGCCGACCGGCCCGGGCTTCACCAATCCGCCGGGCGCACCGGGTGGGGCGCCGTACCGGAATTGCAGGTACTCCGGATCCGCGGGCCCCGGTACGGCCTCGGCGCCGATCCGTTCCCAGTGCGTGCCCCGCAGGATGCCCTTGCGGAGCCCGGCGTTCGTCAGGTCGATGATGAAATACCCGTTGAGGTAGTCGCCCCGGATGTACCGGTCGATGATGCTCTGGGTCCAGGGGAACGTCGGCGCGTACGCGATGGCGGCGTCGAGATCCGGCCCGATGTCGGCGAGCGCACCGAGCGCCGGCGCGAGATTCTTCAGGTTCGTCACCAGGTCGTCGCCCGCGTCGTTGACGAGTCGGGTCGCGGTGTTGCTGAACGTCCCGAGCTTGTTCAGCGCGGTCGTGATGCGCGGGCGCTCCTTGATGAGCACGTCCAGCGCCGGCGGAATCTTGTACAGCGCCTGGGTGATCACGTCGCGCTGCGCGGCGAACGTGCCGGCCAGGCGATTCAGCGAGCGTATCGACGCGACGAGGTTGTCGCGCTGCTCATCGAGCGTGCCCACGAACCTGTCGAGCCGCTCGAGCAGATCGCGCACCGCGCCTTCGTTTCCGGACAACGCGGCGTTGAAGTTGTGGATGATGTCCCCGAACTGCCCCAGCCCGCCGGCGTTGAGGACCACCGACAGCGACGACAGCGTCTGCTCGGTCGACGGATAGGTGGAGGACCGGTTCAGCGGAATCGTGGCGCCAGGTTGCAGCCGTCCGGTGCCCTGCTGGCCCAGCGGGGGATTCAGCGCCAGGTGCATGGAGCCCAGCAGGCTGGTCTGGCCGACGCTCGCGACCGCGTTGGCCGGGATCACCGTGCCGGGCTTGACCGAGATCTCGACATCGGCGTGCCACCCGCGCACCGTCATCTTGCTGATGCTGCCGACGATGACGTCGTCGATCATCACCGGCGAATTCGGTTCCATCGTCACGACATTGGCGAGCTCGACGTGGTAGGTGTTGGCGCCCGGGCCGCGTCCTACCGCGCCGGGCAGCGGCAGCGAGTTCAGGCCGTTGAATGCACACCCGCTCACGGCGAGCATGACGGCGCAGCCGATGCCGAGCACCCGCCGGATCGCGATCCGGGCGGTCACGGTTGCGCTCCGTCGCCCGGGAGCAGCATGTCCTGAACGTTCGCCGGTGCGGCCGGTGGCGACGAGGCCGGCGGCGGCGGGACGGGCGGCGGTTCGCCCGGTGGGGGCTCCGGCATCGCCGCGCCGGGTATCCGCCCCAGCGGCACCGAACCCGGCGGCCCGACGGGGTCGCCCGGCAGCCCGGTGTACGCGGACACGGCCGGCGGCAGCAACGGCGGGCCGGGCCGGGGGCCCTCCCCGCCGGGCTTGAGCCGGTCCTCGCTGTAGACGACGTTTTGCGGGGCAAAGGACGGGGCGAGGATCGGGTTGACCGGAATCGGGAGGTAGTTGAAGTTGACGATGAAGTTCGGGTTGAACACCTTCAGCGCCGGGCTCAGATACAGGCCGCACAGCTTGCCCGTCTCGACGGCGGTGACGTTCTCGATGGCGCCGATGCCCGCGCACCAGGCATACGTCGGGTTGGTGAAGTTCTGCAGGCCGACCCCGCCGCGGATGTTCCCGGTGTCCGGGTCGTAGGCGTTGTAGGCGTTGGCCAGCGCGGTCGGCGAGATGTGCAGCACGTTTTTCAACGCCATCTTCTGGTCGACGAGTATCTGTGTGAGGTCGGCCAACCGCGCGACCTGTTCGGAGGTCGCATCGCGACTGCCCGCGATGAACCGCTGCACGTCACCGACCGCGCTCGCCAGGTCCGTCAGGGCCGCATCCAGATCGGACCTGTTGTCGTCGAGCACGCTGGTCAGCGTCGCCAGCCGATTGTCGAACTGCACGATCTGGACGTTGCTGTCGCGCAGCGCCCCGACGAAGGTCTGCAGGTTCTTGATGATGTCGACGAGATTGCCGCTGCCCTCGGCGAAGATCCGGGCCACCCCGGACAGTTGCGCCAGCGTCTGGCGCAACTTCTCGCCGTTGCCGCCACCGAGCGCGTCGGCGGCGCTGTCGATGAACCGCGACACCGCCGGGGTGGAAACCTTGCTGTTGGGACCCAATTCCGTTGCCAGACGCATCAATTGCGTTTTGACCTCGTCCCATTCGACCGGCACCGCCGTCCGTTCGACAGGGATCACCGCGCCGTCACGCATGGTGGGGCCGCTCGACCGGTAGGCCGGCGTGAGCTGCACGTAGCGCGCCGCCACGAGATTTTGGGCGACGATCACCGCCTTCGCGTCCGCCGGGATGGGGACCCCGCGATCGACGTGCATCACCATCTTGGCCCGGGTCCCCTGCGGCTGAATGGACGCGATGGTGCCGACCTTCATGCCGGACACCCGCACGTCGTCGCCCGGATAGATCGCCGTGGCGGTCGGGAAGTAGGCGGTGATCGTCGTCGGGCGAAAGAAGGTGTTGCGGGTGGCGATCGCCGCGCCGACGACCAAGATCCCCGCCAGCGCGATCGCCAGCCCCACCTTGAGCTTGTTGCGCGGAATCGCCCCGAGCCCGGTCACGGCCGCCCTCCCGGGTCCTGGTTGAACGGCCACGGGAAGAACGCCCGCGGGCCGGCGGTGTCCGGTGGTTGACCGGGCGCGCCGTAGGCGCGGAACCCGAAGGCATAGTCGAACAACCACTGGAAGAATTCCAGCTGGAAAAGGTTGGGAATGAACGGGTTGTAGTAGTAGCCGCTGGAAACGGTCTCGCCCTGCGTCAGCTCGTACTTCGCCAGTCCCGGAAGGGCTTTGGCGAGATTGTCGCGGTTCTTTTCCAGCATCGCCGTCACGGAGTTGAGCTTCTCCAGCGTCGGCGCCAGCTTCGCCTCGTTGTCATGCACCACGCCGGACAGCTGCTTGGCCACCGCGGACGTGCTGGCCAGCAGCCGCACGATCGCCTGCCGCCGCGCCACCAGCATCGACAACAAGTCGTTGGCGTTGAGGATCAGGGTGTTGAGCTGCTGGCTGCGTTGCCCGAGCACGCCGGTGACGTCGGCGGCGCCCTTGAGCAGCTGACCGAGCGTCTGGTTGCGGGCGTTGAGCGTCTGGGACAGCCGGCTGATCCCGTCGAACGCGGGACCCAGTTGCGGCGCAACCTGATTCAGGGTCGCCGACAGCGTGTCAAGGGACTGGTTGAGCGACTCGGTGTTGGTGCCCTGGAGGTCGGTCGTGAGGTCGCTCACCGCCTCGGACAGCGAGTAGGGGGAGGAAGTGCGCGATGCCGGGATGACGGCCATCGGATGCAGATTGCCGGTGCCCGCGGAGTCGATGGTGAGCACCCGCTGGCCCAACAGTGAACCGGTCTTGATGTGCGCGGTGCTGGCCGAGCCGAGCAGCACGTTGCCCTTGGCGGTGAACGTCACCAGGACGTCGCCGTTCTGCAGCGACATGCCCGTCACGCTGCCGACCTTGATTCCCGAGATGGTCACGTCATTGCCCAGCGCGAGGCCGCCGGCGTCGGCGAACAGCGCCTGGTAGCGGACCGTGGTGGCCCGCTGCACCAGCTGATCGGGGTTCAACCCGACGGCGATGACCAGCGCGATCAGGACGGCGCCGATGAATCCGGCCTTGATGAGGCCCGCTCCGCGATACTTATTCATCGGGATCCTTCGGTTCCGCGCAGCGCCCGGTGGTTTGGTGCTTGATGCCCACTTCCACGGTCCGGTACTGCAGATCGGACACCCGCAGCGCCAGCCCGCACAGGTAGTAGGGGAACCAGGCGCCGTAGGAACCGAGCCTGAGCAGTTTGCGGTAGTTGTGCGGCAACTTGTGCAGCGAGGTGTCGATGAGGTTCTTGTCCTGGTCGAGCAGTGGGGCCAGCCGGCTCGTTTGGTCCACCGTCGCGGCCAGCGGCGGGCGGGCGCGGGTGAGCAGATCGGCGATGGATGCGGTCCCGTTGTCCAGGGCGGTGATCGCGGTGCCTATGGTGTCACGGTCCTGGTCGAATCCACTGACCAGTTTCTCCAGGCGGTCGATGGCGCCGGAGAACTTGCTGCCGTCCTTGTCGACGGTGGCCACCACGGTATTGAGGTTGTCGATCAGTTCCTGCACGGTTTGGTTGTTGTCCGCCAGCGTGTTGGAAAACGACGTCGACTTCGACAGCAGCGACTGCAGGGTTCCGCCCTCGCCCTGGAAGACCTGGATGAGCGCCGCGCTGAGCGCGTTGACGTCTTGCGGATTGAGGCCCTGGGTAACGGGTTTCAGCCCACCGAGCAGCAGATCGATGTCGAGGGCCGGCGCGGTGCGATCGAGTGGGATCTGCGCCCCGGCCGGCAGCACCTTGGTGGATCCGGGGCCCTCGGTCAGCTCGAGGTAGCGATCACCAACCAGGTTGAGGTAGCGAACCTGGGCGCGGGTGCCGGTGGTGAGGACCACGCTGCGGTCGGCGTCGAATTTCACCTCGACTTTCTTGTCGGCGCGCAGGCTGACGCTGTTGACCGTGCCCACCCGAATCCCGGCCACGCGCACCGTCTGTCCGGGTTTGAGCCGCGACACGTCGGTGAAGAGCGCCGAATACCCGTTCGTCGAACCGGTGGTGTACTGCCCGAAGATGAAGAACAAGAACACGGTCAGCAGAACCATCACGGTGGCGAACGCTCCGAACTTGAGGATCATCCCGCGCGAGCCGGTCATCCGGGCATTCCGATCTGCATGGTGTTGCGGGGCGGCCCATCGATCGGCCCGTACAGCAGCTGCTTGAGCGCGTCGGAGTTGAGCAGCAGTTGCTGGTTGCCGTACTGCGTCGGGTTGGAGCCGTTGTCCGTCACCACGAACGGCGGCGCGACGTCGAAGGGCACCGTCGGGAGATCCATGCACTGCGGACCGCCGGTGGCGGCGACCTTGGGCAGGTTGGACGGGTAGCGGTAGCGCTCGGCGCCGAGGCCGAGGACGACGGTGACCTTGACCATCGGCTCGGGCAGGTCCGGCGCGTGCAGGTTCCCCAGCGACCCGGCTATGCCGCAGTACAGCGCCTGGTGGTACTGGCTGAGCAGATCGGTGGTGGGAACCAGCAGATGCAGGACATCGGTCAGCGCTTGCCTGTTGCCGCCCACCACGTCATTGCCCATGTCCGCCAAGCCGATCGCACTGATCAGGAAGGCATCCAGGTTCTGCTGCTCGTCGACGATCGACTTGCTGATCCGCACGGCGTTGTCGGCCGTGGCGAGCAGGTGCGGCGCCGCGTCGGCGTAGGCGTCGCTCACCGCGGGCAGGGTCTCGAGGTCGTGCCGCAGCGCCGGAAGGCTTTGCTCCTGGGTGGCGAGGAAGGAATCCAGGTCGCGCAGCATCTGGCCGATCTTGTGGCCGCGGCCGTTGACCGCGGACGCTATCGCGCCGAGGGTCTCGTTGAGCTTGGCCGGGTCGATCGTCGACAGCAGCGACGTGAGTTGCTGGAATACCGTGTTGATTTCGACGGTGACGTGCTTGCCCTCGAGCACCTGGCCCGCGTGCAGCGGCTGCGCCGACGGCTCGGCCGGCGGCACCAGCTCAACGAACTTGGCGCCGAACACCGTCGTCGATGCGATGTCGACGAGCACGTTGGCCGGGATGAAGTGCATCTGCGCCGGCTGCATCGCAAGGTGCAGCACGGCTTCGCCGTTCGGCCGCGTGTCGATCGAGGCGACCTTGCCCACCTCGACGCCGCGCATCTTCACCTTGGCATCCGGGTTCATCACCAGGCCCGCGCGCGGCGAGACGACGGTGACGGGCACGCTGGTGGTGAAGGAGCCCTGGAACAGCCCGATCGCGACGGCGAAGATCAGGCCGATCAGCACGATGGTCACCAGCCCCGCCAGGGGTCGCGCGTATGACTGCGCGCCGAAGTGGCGGCCGGGTGAGGCGGCGACAGGCCGTGCGGCGCTGGTGGTTTCGGAGCGGTGGATGGGGCCCGGCCCGAGGTTTTGCGTCACTGTCCGTTCACCACCCTCCCTAGCCCGACAGGTTGAAGTTGCCGTTGGTGCCGTAGATGGACAGCGACACGAGCAGCGTCACCGACACGACCACGATCAACGAGGTTCGCACCGCGTTACCGGTCGCGACGCCGACGCCGGCGGGTCCGCCCGAAGCAAAGTAGCCGAAATACGTGTGGATCAACAAGATCGTGATCGCCATCAGAACGGCCTGCAGGAAGGACCACAACAGGTCGATCGGGTTGAGGAACGTCGAGAAGTAGTGCTGATACAGGCCGCTCGATTGGCCGAACAGCACCACGGTCGTGAATTGGCTGGCGAGGAACGACAGGATGACGGCGATGGAATACAGCGGCGTGATCGCGATCATCCCGGCAGCGATCCTGGTGCTGACCAGGTACGAAATCGGCCGGATGGCCATGGATTCCAGCGCGTCGATCTCTTCATTGATCCGCATGGCACCGAGCTGCGCGGTCACGCCGGCGCCGAACGTGGCGGCCAGGCCGATGCCCGCGACGATGGGCGCCGCGATTCGAACGTTGATGAAGGCAGCCAAGAACCCGGTCAGCGCCTCGATGCCGATGTTGCCCAGCGAGCTGTAGCCCTGGACCGCCAGGGTGCCGCCCGCGGCCAGCGTCAAGAAGCCGACGATCACCAGCGTGCCACCGATCATGGCCAAAGTTCCCGCGCCCATGCTGATCTCGGCGATCAGCCGGATCACCTCCCGCCGGTAGTGGCGGACCGCGAACGGGACTCCGGCAAGGGCCTGCCCGTAAAACAGGGTGTGGTCGCCGATTCGGCTCAGGGTGGCGACCGGCTTGTCGAGTTGTCGCGTCAGGCGCGGGTAGGTGGCGCGTAGCGTGATCACGGTTTGTCCCTATACCTCCTCAGTGGCCCTTGGTCGACATTCGGATGCCGATGGCGGTGACAACCACATTCACGACGAACAGCGACATGAACGCATACACGACCGTCTCGTTGACCGCGTTGCCGACGGCCTTGGCACCGCCGGAGACCGTGAGCCCCCGGTAGCAGGCGACCAACCCGGCGATCAGGCCGAAAAGCGCTGCCTTGACGCACGAAATGATCACCTCGGGCACGCCGGTCAGCAGGGTGATGCCCGCGGCGAACGCCCCGGGATTGACGTCTTGGACGAACACCGAAAAGACGTAGCCGCCCACGATGCCGATGATGACCACGAGGCTGTTCAGCAGCAGGGCCACCAGGCCCGAGGCCAGCATGCGCGGGGTCACCAGGCGCTGCACCGGATTGATGCCCAGCACCTCCATGGCGTCGATCTCCTCGCGGATCGTCCGCGAACCCAGGTCCGCGCACATCGCCGTGGAGCCGGCACCCGCCACGATCAACACGGTCACCAGCGGACCGACCTGGGTCACCGCGCCGAAAGCCGCACCGGCGCCGGACAAATCCGCCGCGCCCAGTTCGCGCAACAGGATGTTGAGCGTGAAGCTGACCAGGACGGTGAACGGGATGGCGACCAGCAGCGTGGGCGCCAGCGCGACGCGCGCGATGAACCACGACTGCTCCAGGAACTCGCGCCACTGCCAGGGCCGGCGGAACGCGAACTTGATCGCGTCGGCCGACATCGCGAACAGGCCGCCGACCGCTTCCATCGGCTTGGAACCCCGGCCGAGCGAGATGCCGCCGGTCCAGCGCTCCGGGCCCGCCCGCTTAACCGCCATGAGACCAAAGCCCTTCGCACTTTTCGAGACGGGTAGTCTTGTTCCGGTTCGCCGGCTGCTGTACGTTCGAGTGAGCAGGCGACCATGAATGCGCGCCGCCGATGGTGAAATGTCTAGCAGGCAGCCATGTTCCGGCGTCGACCGTCGGCGTGGCAACCGCTACCATCCTCACGCCAGACCTCCGTTCTGTCGCGTGAGTTGGCGCTCCAAAACGAGGGGCCCGGTGTCTTGAAGCGTCCGGCGATTATGACTCATGCCGCGTCCCGTTGGAATGAAAAATCTAAAACCGTTATCGGAGCTCCCTTCGAGTGAAAAGCGCCATTCGGCTTTGACATTTGACACAGTTCCGGTCCCGTTAGCACTCAGGTGACGGCGCCGGCCGTCTTGAGTTCGATGATGCGGTCCCAATCGAGCCCGATTTCCATCAGGATCTCGTCGGTCTGCTCGGCGAATCCGGGCGCGGGGCCGGTGCGCGGCGCCGTGACATCGAACTGGACCGGGTTGGCGACCAGGTCGAGTTCACCGGCGTGCACCAGGTACTCGTTGGCGCGGATCTGTGCGTCGTCGACCGCCTGCAGGGTGTCCTGCACGGGCGCCCACGGCCCGGCCAGCGTGGCGAACCGCTCGCTCCACTCGGCAAGGGTGCGGGTCGCGATCACCTTGGTCAAGATCTCGACCGCATCAGCGGTGTTGGCCGCGATCGACTCGACGGTAGCGAAGCGCGGATCTTCGGCCAGGTCCGGCAGGTCGACGTGTTGGCACACGTCCGCCCAGAACTTGGTGGGCTGCATCATCACGAAGGAGATGTACCGGCCGTCGGATGTGGTGTAGAGGCCCACCAACGGATTGTTCGGCGCGCCGTGCACACCGGGTGGCGGCGCTTCCATCCGCTGGCCCAGATGCTTTGTCAGCGCGACCGTGTGTCCCATGGACCACAGGCCGCTGCCCAGCAGCGACACGTCGACGACCGACGGTTCGCCGGTGCGTTCGCGCTTGAGCAACGCCGCTGCGATGCCGCCGGCGAGGTTGGTGCCGGAGATGGTGTCGCCGTAGGCCGGTCCGGGCGGCGCGATCATGCCGGGCATGCCCGCCGGGGTGATGGTGGCGGCGGTGCCGGCGCGGCACCAGAACGCGGTCATGTCGTAGCCGCCCTTTTCCGACTCGGCGCCCCGCGGGCCGAGCGCGCTGCCGCGGGCGTAGACGATGTTCGGGTTGACCGCGCGAATGTCGTCGACGTCGATGCCGAACTTCTTCCGGTGAGCGGGAAGGAAGCTCGTCAGGAAAACGTCGGCTCGGCGCGCCAGCTCGTAGAGCACGTCCTTGCCCTCGGGGACCGACATGTCCAGCCCGATGCTGCGCTTGCCGCGGTTGGCGTGTTCGATGTTGGGGTTCGGGTCGCCCTCGACCCGCAGCATGCCGGTCTGCCGCAGTCCCCGTTGCGGGTCCCCGGTGACGGCGTGCTCGACCTTGATGACGTCGGCTCCCCATTCGGCGAGCACCGCTCCCGCCGACGGGACGAAGCCGTACATCGCGACCTCCAGGACGCGGATGCCCTCGAGCGGCCTCACGCCGGAGTCCCCACGACCGGGACGGCGAAAGTCTTGCTTTCCAGGAATTCCTCCATGCCGGCCACGCCCATCTCGCGGCCGATGCCGGACTGCTTGAACCCGCCGAACGGGCTGTCGGCCCCGAAGTAGTTGCCGCCGTTGACCGAAAACGATCCGGCCCGGATCCGCCGCGCGACCGCCAGCGCCCGGTCCTGGTCGCGGCTGAACACCGCGCCGGCCAGCCCGTAGATCGAGTTGTTGGCGATGCGCACTGCGTCGTCGTCATCGTCGAAGCCGATGACGACGAGCACCGGCCCGAAGACCTCGTCCTGGGCGATCTCACTGTCGGGGTCGACGTCGGTCAGCAGTGTGGGCGCATAGAAGTAGCCCGGATCCAACCGCTTGCCGCCGGTGACCAGGGTCGCACCGGCGGCGATCGCGCGCTGGACCATGGCGTCGACTTTGTCGCGCTGGCGCTCGTTGATCAGCGGCCCCATGAACGTCTTCGGATCGGCCGGATCCCCGTGGCGCACCTTGGCGAAGTTCTGCGCGATCAGCGCGACGATCTCGTCGTGGTGCGACTTGGGCACCAGCAGCCGGGACGTGAGCGCGCAGCCCTGGCCGGCGTGGGTCGCCATGCTGAAGGCGGCGAACATGGCGGCGCCGGCGAAGTCGGCGTCGTCGAGCATGATCACGGCCGACTTGCCGCCCAACTCGAGGAAGACGCGTTTCACGGTCTCGCTCGCGGCCGCCATGATCTTTCGGCCGACGGCGGTCGACCCGGTGAAGCTGACCACGTCGACGTCGGGGCTCGTGGTCAGCGCGACCCCGGCGGCGGCGTCCGACGACGTGAGCACGTTGACCACGCCCGGCGGGATGTCGGTGTGGTTGGCGATCAACTCACCGAGAGCCAGCGTGATCAGCGGGGTGTCCGGGGCGCCCTTGAGCACCACGGTGCAGCCCGCGGCCAGGGCAGGGGCCAGCTTGGCCAGCGCGAGTTGATTCGGATAGTTGTAGGCGATGATGGCACCCACCACCCCGGCGGCTTCCTTATCCACCCAGCGGTGGTGCCGCATGCCCCGCGACTCGACCTCGCCGAGGTCTTCCGAGAACTGATAGGTGCGCAACAGGTCGGCGTAGAAACGCACGATCTTGATCGGGTCGTCGAGTTGAGCGCCGTGGGTCAGCGCGCGGGTGGCGCCGACTTCCGCGATGGTCAATTCACGAAGCTCCTCGGCATGGTCGACGAGCGCCCGGTGCAACTGGTCGAGGCAGCGGGCCCGCGCCTCGACGTCGGTCGGCCAGCTCGTCGTGTCGAACGCACGCCTTGCCGCCGCAATCGCCGCTTCGGCCTGGATGGCGTCGGCGTCGGGAGCGTGCCCGATGACGGCGCCGGTGGCCGGATTGATCGAGGGGAAAGTCGCCTCGGCGGTGACGAGCCGGCCGTCGATGAGCAGCCGGCGGTCGGCCGGTGGCTGGGGCGCGGCAGCCGCGATGGTCACTGAGGTGGTCCCCAAGGCGGCGTCTGCCGTGTCCTGCACTGGCATCCCCTACTTCCCTGCTGTGGTGACGGTCACGATAATTTGATTCTCGTCTCCGGCGAATCTTACATTCGAGTCTCGATAATTCAAGAAACTCTCAGGAATGGGACAGGGCCACCGACCAGCGGCGTTGCCGCGGAGGCGTTGCGGCAGACGACCTCTCGGCGCAGGCCGAAGACGGTTTTAGACCCGTGTTGCATGCCGCTCCGCGGCGAGAGTAAGGTTCTCATAATTGCAAGGGAGATTCTTTGTGACTGAGACGGCCACATTTGGAGTCGAAGCCCGCGTGGTGTCGGCCGCGTGAAGACCGCCGTTGTCACCGGTGGCGGATCCGGCATCGGTCAAGCGGTCGCGCAGCGCCTGCGCGCCGATGGCCTCGACGTCGCGACGATCGACCTCCGGCCGTCCGAAGCCGATTTCGCCTTCACCGCCGACGTCACCGACCGATCCCAGGTCGATGCCGCGCTGGCGGCGATCCGCGCCCGGCTCGGGCCGGTGACGGTTTTGGTGAACGCCGCCGGCCTGGACGGCTTCAAGCGCTTCGGCAACATCACCTTCGCGGACTGGCAGCGCGTGATCGACGTCAACCTCAACGGCGTCTTCCACACGATTCAGGCGGTGCTGCCCGACATGGTCGAGGCCGGGTGGGGCCGGATCGTCAACATCTCCTCGTCGAGCACGCACTCCGGCGCCCCCTACATGAGCCACTACGTGGCGGCCAAGTCCGCGGTCAACGGCCTGACGAAATCGCTGGCGCTCGAATACGGGCCCAGCGGCATCACCGTCAACGCCGTGCCGCCGGGATTCATCGATACCCCTATGTTGCGCGCCGCCGAACAAAACGGGTTCCTCGGCAACGTCGAGGAGACGATCGCCCGAACCCCGGTGCGCCGGATGGGCAAGCCGGAAGACATCGCGGCGGCATGCGCCTTTCTGATTTCCGAGGAGGCCGGCTACATCACCGGTCAGATCTTGGGCGTCAACGGCGGCCGAAACACCTGAGCATCGATTAGAGGAGAGACAGTGGCAGACGGCGCACCAGGGCGCGTTGAGGGCAAGGTCGCCTTCGTCACCGGCGCGGCCCGCGGCCAGGGCCGCAGCCACGCCGTGCGGCTGGCCGAGGAGGGCGCCGACATCATCGCCGTCGACGTGTGCCGTGACATCGACACCATCGGCTACCCGATGGCGGCACCGGAAGACCTGGACGAGACCGCCCGGCTCGTCGAGAAGACCGGCCGGTCGGCGGTCATCGCCCAGGCCGACGTGCGCGATGCGGCGCAACTGCGCGCCGCGCTGGACGACGGCGTCCGCGAGTTGGGCGGGCTCGACATCGTCGTCGCGCAGGCCGGCGTCGCCGGCATGAGGGGGCGACCTCCCCTGCAGGCGTGGTGCGACGTCATCAACACCAATCTCATCGGCACCATCAACGCCATCCAGGTCGCGCTGCCGCACCTGGGTGCGGGCGCCTCGATCATCGCCACCGGATCCACCGCCGCGCTGATGGACACCGCCAAGAAGGACAACCCCGGCAACGACCCGGGCGGCATGGCCTACATCCACTCCAAGCGGGCGCTGTCGCACTACGTCCACGACCTGGCGACCGAGCTCGCCCCGATGGGTATCCGCGCCAACGTCATTCACCCGACCAACACGAACACCCCGATGCTGCAAAGCGAGCCGATGTACCGCTCGTTCCGGCCGGACCTCGAACACCCGACCCGCGCCGACGCCGAGCCGGTTTTCGGCGTGCAACAGGCGATGAGAATTCCCTATGTCGAACCCGAGGACATCAGCAATGCCGTCTTGTGGTTGGCCTCCGAGGAGGCCAGGTACGTGACGGGCGTGCAGTTGCGCGTCGACGCCGGCGGCTACCTCAAGTGGTACGACCACGACAATTGAGAATGCGACAACTTGAGCCACCGACGATTTCGAAGGAGACACCGTGAAGGTCTGGGTTGATCCGGAACGCTGCCAGGGCCACACCCTCTGCTCGATGATCGCTCCGGAGTCCTTTCAGCTCAGCGACATCGACGGCAGTTCGTCGGCGATCGACGAGGTGGTGCCGGCCGACAAGGAGGACCAGGTCCGCGAAGCCGCCCACTCCTGCCCGGAGCAGGCCATCATCATCACGGATGAAACGTAAAGGGAGACAGCGCCTTGAGTGTCGACGACAGCGTTGATGACCAAGTCAGCGACAGCGACAGCGACCGTAAGCGGAACCGGTATCACTTCGATCGGCACTCCGCGGAGTACCGATCGAAGTTCAAGGACATCACCGAGGAGATGCATGCCCGGTGCCCGATGGCCTGGAGCGACACCTACGGCGGGCACTGGGTGGCGGCCGGCAGCCACGAGGTCTTCGAGCTCGCCCGCTGCCCGGCGGTCTCCAACGATCACGACGTCAACAACGAACGCCGCGGCTACAAGGGCATTTCGATCCCGACGGCCAGTCGCATCAACGGCATCCGGGGCGGCATCCTCGAGATGGACAACCCCGAACACAAGACCTACCGCTCGGTGCTCAATCCCTATCTGTCGCCGGCCGCGGTCAAGCGCTGGGAGCCGTTCATCGACGACGTGACGCGCGCCTGCCTCGACGAGAAGATCGAGGAAGGCCGCATCGACTTCGTCGACGACCTGGCGAACATCGTGCCGGCCGTGCTGACGCTCGCGATGATGGGCATCCCGCTGAAAAACTGGCAGATGTACAGCGAGCCAACGCATGCCGCGGTGTATACCCCGGAGCACTCCCCGGACATCCAACGGGTCACCGAGATGCACCGGCAGATGGGGATCGACCTGATCAACAACATGATCGAGATCCGCAACAATCCGCGGCCCGGCCTGGTCAATGCCCTGCTCGAGATGCGGATCGACGGTGAGCCGGCGCCCGATCTGGAGATCATCGGAAACCTCGGACTGATCATCGGCGGCGGTTTCGACACCACCACGGCGCTGACCGCCCATTCGCTGGAATGGCTTTCGGAGCACCCCGACAAGCGCGAACTGCTCAGCAAGCAACGCGAAACGCTGCTGGACCCCGCGACCGAGGAGTTTCTGCGCTATTTCACCCCGGCGCCGGGTGATGGCAGGACCTTCTCCGATGACGTCGAGCTCGACGGCATCAAGTTCAAAGAGGGTGAGCGGCTCTGGATTTCGTGGGCGATGGCCAACCGCGACCCCGCGGTGTTTCACGATCCCGACGACATCATCCTCGACCGCAAAGGCAACCGGCACTTCAGCTTTGGGCTCGGCCTGCACCGATGCGCCGGATCAAACGTGGCGCGCACCGTGTTCAAGTCCATGCTCACGGCGGTTCTCGACCGGATGCCCGACTACCGATGCGACCCCGAGGGCACCGTCCACTACGAGACCATCGGCGTCATCCAGGGCATGCGCAAGCTGCCGGCCACCTTCACGCCCGGCAACAGGATCGGCGCGGGCCTCGCGGATACGCTGGACAAACTGCAGCGCGTCTGCGACGAGCAGGAACTGGCCAGGCCGATCACCGAGCGCAAGGAAGCCGCCGTCATCGATTAGCCGCGTTTCTCTCGCGAGCAGACGCAAAAGCCCCCACATCCTCGGCGTGTTGGGGGCTTTTGCGTCTGCTCGCGAGTTCCTCCAAGAATTCGTAGAGGCTTCGTAGAGCCCCGCGTTCGACCCTTCTCCCACATGGCGCGCTAACGGCCGGGAGGAGGAATCACGATGCAGCTGGCCCTGAGCAACCACATTTCGCTGCTGCACGGCTGGGTGCCGATGGCGGTCGAGGTCGTCACCGCGATCGCGCTCGGCCTGGCCGTCGGGTGGCGCTCCCGCCGTTGGCGCCTGCTATGGCTGCCCCTGGCAGCGGCCGTGGGCGGCCTCGCGGCGTTCGGAACGTACTGGTCCGTGGCCGCCGCCGGACTGGACACCGGGCCGGCGCCCCACGCGCTGTACGTGTGGATCGCGCTGGCCGGCATGGCCGCGGCCGTCGCAATCCTGGGCTGGCGCGGCGCGCGCTGGTGGCGGCGGGGGGCCGCGGTCCTGGCCGTGCCGCTGTGCCTGCTCTGCTCGCTGCTGGTGCTCAACCAGTGGGTCGGGTACTTCCAGACGGTGCAGAGCGCGTGGAACCAGCTCACCTCCCGCCCGCTGCCCGACCAGAGCGACGGGGCCACCGTTGCCACGATGGCGGCCAAAGGCATCAAGCCGACCCACGGCAGCCTGGTGCCGGTGCAGATCCCGTCCGACGCATCGCATTTCAAGCACCGCGAGGAACTGGTGTACCTGCCGCCGGCGTGGTTCGCCAGCTACCCGCCACCGGCACTGCCGACGGTGATGATGATCGGCGGCATGCTCAGCTCGCCGGCCGACTGGGTACGCGCCGGCAACGCGGTGGAGAGCGCCGACGCCTTCGCGGCCGCGCACGGCGGCAATGCGCCGGTGCTGGTGTTCGTTGACGCGGGCGGCGCTTTCGACAACGACACCGAATGCGTCAACGGGAGCCGGGGTAACGCGGCCGACCATCTGACGAAAGACGTTGTGCCGTATCTGGTCTCGAACTTCGGGGTCAGCGCCGACCCGTCGCACTGGGGCGTCGTGGGCTGGTCGATGGGCGGCACCTGCGCCGTGGATCTGACCGTCATGCACCCGAACCTGTTCAACGCGTTCGTCGACATCGAAGGCGACCTGACCCCCAACACCGGAACCAAGGCGCAAACCATCGCCAACCTGTTCGGCGGGAACGCCGACACCTGGGCCGCATTCGACCCGACGACGGTGATCGCCCGCCACGGCCGCTACACCGGCGTGTCCGGTTGGTTCGCGATCTCGTCGGGCGGCTCGCCGACACCGAACCGCGATGTCACGACCGTCGACAGCGCCGCGATGGCCGTCGCCGGGCGTGGTGCCGCCGCCGACCCTGGCAACCAGGCGGCGGCCGCCGGTTCCCTTTGCGCGCTCGGCCGGGCGAACGGCGTCGACTGCGCTGTGGTCGCCCACGCCGGCAAGCACGACTGGCCGACCGCCGGGGCGGTCTTCACCACGGCGTTGCCATGGCTGGCCGGCCGGCTGGGCACCCCGGGCGTCGCCCGGATTGCGTTGCCGGGCATGGCCTCCGCGGCCGACCGCCGAACGTGAAGCTGGCCGCACACTCGGCGTCGAGTGTGAAGCTGGTCGCACATTCGAAGAGAAAAGTCAGCCGCGCGGCAGGCCGAGCACTCGCTGGGCGATGATGTTGCGCTGGATCTCCGAGGTGCCGCCGGCGATCGTGCCGGAAAAGCTTCGGGCATAACGCTCGAACCAGCTGCCGAAATAGTGGTCCAGGTTCATGTGCGCGTAGGGCCCGGTCTGACCCGGATGGACCAGCCCGTCGGCCCCGGCGGACGTCAGCGCGAGGTCCATCCCGCGCAGCTCCGCTTCCGAACCCAACAGCTTCAGCACCGAGATCGCCGCCACATCGTCCTCGCCGCGGGCAGCGCGGGCCAGCGCTGCCGAACCGAGCAGGCGCAGCGCCTGCTTGTCCATGATGATGCTGGCGTACTGGTCGCGCTCTACGTCGGTGCCGGGATGGAAGTCGTCGATCATGTTGTCCAGCCGATCGGCGAAGCCCAGCCACATCATCGTGCGTTCGTGCCCCAGCGACCCGTTGGCGACCCGCCAGCCCTGGTCGAGCTCGCCGACCAGGTTCTCCGCCGGCACCCGCACGTCGGTGAAGAACACCTCGTTGAAATCCAGGTCGTCGGCGCCGCAGATCGACGGGAACGGCCGGCGCACCAGCCCCGGGCTGTCTGTGGGGATGATCAGCGCGCTGATTCCCTTGTGCTTCGGCGCATCCGGGTTCGTCCGCACGAAGGTCAACAAGACGTCGGCGTCGTGCGCCCCCGAGGTCCACACCTTCTGCCCGTTCACGACGAAGTGGTCGCCGTCAAGCACGGCGCGGGTGCGCAGCGACGCCAGATCGGAGCCGGCGCTCGGCTCGCTCATCCCCAGCGACGCGGTGATCTCGGCACGCAGGATAGGTACCGCCCACCGCCGCTTCTGTTCCTCGCTGCCGAACGACAACAGCGATGCCGCAACGATATTCACGCCTTGCGGGTTGAAGCTGTGATAGATCCGGCGGCGACTGAGCTCGTCCAGGTAGACGAACTGCTGGAGCACCGTGGCGTTGCGGCCACCGAACTCCGGTGGCTGGCTCGGCAGCAGCCAGCCGTTGTCGAACAGCAGCCGCTGCCAACGACGGGCCCACTGCGGCATGTGGGAGACCGAGCGCGGGCGCTCCAGCGTCTCGCTTGCGTCGGGCAGGTTTTCGTCCAGGAACGCCGCGAACTCCGCCCGAAACGCCTCGACGTCGGGATCAAAAGTCAGCTGCACGGTACTCCTCGGCGATCCGCGCCCGGTGTTCCGCGGCGCCGCCGAGCATGAGCTCGCCCGCCTTGGCCCGCTTCAGCGCGAACTGCAGGTCGTTCTCCCACGTGAAGCCCATCGCCCCGAAAAGCTGCAAGCCGTGCCGGAATACGAGCGACTGGCACTCCCCCGCCGACGCCTTGGCCATGGCGGCGGCGAGTCGGCGCCGCGGGTCGTCGGCGGCGATCGTCAGCGCCGCGAAGTAGGCCAGCGCCCGGGCGCGCTCCACCGCGACGTGCATGTCGGCGGCCTTGTGCTGGACGGCCTGGAACGAGCCGATCGGTACACCGAACTGCTGCCGGTTGCGGACGTGGTCGAGGACCATGTCGAGGATGCGCTGGCAGGCGCCGACCATCGTGATCGCCATGCCGGTCAGCGCGACGTGGTGCGCGCGCTCGGCGTCGACGGCGAGCCGGGCGCTGTCGGGCACCCGGACCTCACCGAAAGAAAGGTCGGCGACGTGTAGGACGGGGTCGAACACCGCCGAGCGGCGGGCCGACACCTGGTTGGCCGCGACGACGAACACCCCGGCGTCGGTCACCACGGCCACCCGGTCGACGCGATCGCCGTCGAGGACGTGGCGCGCGGTGCCGTCCAGCACCCAGCCGTCGGCGTCCCGGTGCGCCCAGACTCCGCCGTACACGGCGGTCCCGGACTCGTGCGGGTCGAACCGGTCGGCGGTCAGCGGGGCAAACTGGCTCATCGTCGCCAGGAACGGGGTGGGGTCGGTCGCGCGTCCCAACTCCTCGAGCACGATGGCGAGTTCCACGGCGCCGGCCGGGTCGTTGAGCTCGGTCCAGCCCTGGTCGACGTACGACTTCCACAATCCTTCCCAGAGGGGCGTTGGGTCGCCATTGTCCTCGGCGACGCCGCGCACCAACGAGGGCGGGCACTGCTTGGCAACGGCGTCGCGAACGGTCTTCTGCCACAGCCGCTGATCAGCATCGAACTCCAACAGCATCCGGGCCGCCTCCTGTCTTCACCGCCTTCGCGAGAATAACATTCTCTAACACGGAAGCGGTAATCTCGAAAAGCGACTATGGAGTGCCCGAGAGCGCCAGATGGTGGCGACCGCCTCGTCGGTGAATCGCCGGATGGTCCGGGCGGCCGACATCACACCCAGACGTCGCTGCCCGCTCACTCAGGATTTCTCCTCGGGCCGTGGCTGCTATACGAAGGTCATATCAGCAGGACGCCCGAAGCCGTCGAAGGAGCAGACCATTGGCCAGCGAAACCTACCAACGAGGACTTGAGATCCGCTCCGCGGTGCTGGGCGAGGAATACGTCAACCGAGCGCTGACCAACGCGAACGACTTCACCAAGCCTCTGCAGGATCTCGTCACGGAGTACTGCTGGGGCGCGGTCTGGGGGCGCGAGGGCCTGACGCTGAAGACGCGCAGCATGCTCAACCTGGCCATGATCTCAGTGCTCAACCGGCCCAACGAATTACGCACGCATGTCAAGGCGGCGCTGACCAACGGCGTCACGCGCGACGAGATCCGCGAGATCTTCCTCCAGGTCGCGATTTACGCCGGCGTGCCCGCCGCCGTCGACAGCTTTCGCATCGCGAGTGAGGCGTTCGCCGAAGTAGACGGGGACTAGGCGTCCACGATGCTGATCGGGTCTGTCGGCTTGGGAAACATGGGCCGGGCTGATGGTCAAAGACGTGCAGCTCTACCTCGACGAGGCACACGGGCTCGGCGTCCCGGCACAGATCGCCGAAACGATCGGCCGGCTGTGGGAGGCCACCGCACGCGACCAGGGCGCGGCTCCGACTTCACCGCGGTCATCAAACCCCTTGAAGAGGCGGCCGGCGTGACCGTAGGCCCGTCGCCGGCCTGCCGGGTTGCGGCTCAGGATAGAGGCGGATGGCACTTATCCACGGCCAGGAGAATGGTATTATCCAGTTTTAAGAACCATACTTGCACGACGACCGCGAAAGTGCCCGCGACCAGGGACGATGATTAATCGAAACGCTTACCGGAACCCCGTTGATCGACCGTTGAAGAGAATGTTAGATTATCTATCATATGGCCCGCCTGGGCCCACTTTGGCTAACCGCGCCGAAGGATGGCATTCGTGATCGAACACGCCGACGGAACGCGCACGCCGCTCATCGACGCGAGCGTGCACATCTTCTTCCCGTCCAACAAGGCGCTGCGGAAGGTGCTCCGCGAGCCGTTCAAGAGCCGCGGCTTCCCCGACTACGAGATGGACTGGTACGGCGCCCCGGGCGGCGAGTACGCGCCCAACACCGAGGGCCCGGACCGCCAGTACCCCGGTTCGGATCCCGAATTCGTTGCCCGAGAACTATTTTCGAAGCGCGGTGTCGACGTGGCGGTCCTGCACCCGATGGGGCGGGGCATCATGCCGGACCGGCACCTGGGCAGCGCGCTGCACGCGGCCCACAACGAGATGATGGTGGCCGACTGGCTGGAGTCCGGCGAGTTCGGCGAGCGGTTCCGCGGCACCATTCGGGTGAATCCCGACGACATCGCCGGCGCCCTGCGGGAGATCGAGAAATGGCGCGGGCATCCACGCGTGGTTCAGATCGGCGTTCCGCTGCAGTCGCGAGAGCTCTACGGCAAACCGCAGTTCTGGCCGCTGTGGGAAGCCGCGGTCGACGCCGGCCTTCCCGTTGCCGCGCACATCGAGGTCGGCTCGGGCATCGCCTTCGCGCCGACGCCGTCCGGGAACACCCGCACCTACGAGCAGTACGTGAGTTTCATGGCGCTGAACTACATCTATCACCTGATGAACATGATCGCCGAGGGCGTGTTCGAGCGCTTCTCCGGTCTGAAGTTCGTCTGGGGCGATGGCGCGGCCGACTTCGTGACACCGTTCATCTGGCGGATGGACACGTTCGGCCGGCCGCACCTCGAACAGACGCCCTGGGCGCCGCGGATCCCCAGCGACTACCTGCCCGGTCACGTCTATTTCATCCAGGGCAGCCTCGACGGACCCGGTGACGCCGAGTTCGCCGGCGAATGGTTCGGCTTCACCGGCAAGGACGACATGGTCATGTTCGGTTCCAGTTATCCGCACTGGCAGTGCGCCGACGCCAAAAAGCTGCCCAGTGCGCTGTCGGCAGAACAGCGGGAAAAGTTGTGCTGGCGCAACGCGGCGGGGCTGTACGGCATAGACATCCCCGCCGAGGTGGGCGCACAGTAGAAGTACGACGTGAGACCGAGGAGTTTCAGATGACGTTGACCCATTCGCAGGAGCGGCTTCCCGCCGCCGAGCGCATAGCCGTCCGGTGCGTCGACTCGGATGTCCACCCGTCGCCCAAGCGCGGCGAGCTCGTCCCGTACATCCCCGAGCCCTGGCGCAGCAAGTACTTCCTCACCCGCAACATCGGTGAGCAGATCTACTACGACGCCCCGGACTACGCGCACAGTTACGCCATGCGCGTGGACACGTTCCCCCCCAACGGCGAATTCCCCTGCAGCGACCCGGACTTGGCGTTCCGCCAGCTGATCATGGAGGCCGGCTCCGACATCGCGATCCTGGAACCGGCCGCCTACCCGGCGCGGCTGCCGGAGGCGCAGCACGCGATGTCGCAAGCGTTGAACGACTGGCAGGCCAATCACTGGCTGGACAGCCACAACAACTGGCACGAGCGGTGGCGCGGTTCGATATGCGCCGCCATCGAGGAGCCCGAGGCGTCCGTGCGCGAGATCGAGCGCTGGGCCGGGCACCCCTACATGGCGCAGATCTTGATCAAGGCCGAGCCGCGCCCGTCATGGGGCCACCCGAAGTACGACCCGATCTGGGCGGCGGCGACCAAGCACGACATCACCGTCAGCTGCCACCTGTCGCGCAGCCATTTCGAGGAGCTGCCGATCCCGCCGGTGGGATTCCCCAGCTACAACCACGACTTCATGGTGACCTACTCGCTGCTGGCCGCCAACCAGGTGATGAGCCTGATCTTCGACGGCGTCTTCGACAGGTTCCCGACGCTGCGGATCGTGTTCGTCGAGCACGCGTTCACCTGGATCTTGCCGCTGATGTGGCGCATGGATGCGATCTACGCGGCGCGCAAGTCGTGGGTGGACATCAAGCGCAAGCCGTCCGACTACGTCAAGGACCACATCAAGTTCACCACCCAGCCGCTGGACTACCCCGAGGACAAGACCGAGCTGACCCGGGCGCTGGAATGGATGGAGTGCGAAAAGATCTTGCTGTTCTCGTCGGACTACCCGCACTGGACGTTCGACGACCCGCGCTGGTTGGTCAAGCACCTTCCGAAGGCGGCCCGCGACGCGGTGATGTACAAGAACGGCATCGCGACCTATCACCTGCCCGAGACCGTTCCGGTCCTCGAGGGTCAGACCCGGGTGCTCTGAGTTGACCGAAGAATCCCAACGGCCCGAGCCCCGCCTCGCCCAGGGCCGCGAGCACGTTGTCGCCACCGTGGACGAAATCCCGCCGGGCAAGCACAAGCTGGTACCGATCGGACGGCATGGTGTCGGCGTCTACAACGTCAACGGCAGCTTCTATGCCATCGCGAATTACTGTCCGCACCAAGGCGGTCCGCTGTGTTCGGGACGCTCCCGCGGCCGCACGATCGTCGACGAGACCGCCGCGGGCGACTCGGTCATGGTGCGCGACCTGGAGTTCATCTATTGCCCCTGGCACCAATGGGGTTTCGAGCTGGCGACCGGCACCACCGCGGTCAAGCCCGAATGGAGTATCCGCACCTATCCGGTGCGCGTCGTCGGCAACGACGTTCTGGTGCAGGCCTAACCACAGGAGAATCGGGTGCCTTCAATCGCGATCAACGGGGGAAACGTCGTCTACGAAATCCTCGGCGACTCTGGCGAGCTCATCGCCCTGACCCCCGGCGGCCGGTTCAGCAAGGAGATCGAGGGCTTGCGCCCGCTCGCCGACGCGCTCGCCGCCGGGGGCTACCGCGTATTGCTGTGGGACCGGCCCAATTGCGGCGCGTCCGACGTGCAGTTCTACGGCCAGAGCGAGTCGCACATGCGCGCCGAGACGCTGCACAAGCTGGTGACCGGGCTGGGCTTCGAGCGCTGCATTCTCGCCGGAGGGTCCGGCGGCGCAAGGGATTCCATGCTGACCACGATGCTCTATCCCGAGATGGTCACCAAGCTGGTGGTGTGGAACATCGTCGGCGGCATCTACGGCACCTTCGTGCTGGGGTCCTTCTACATCATCCCGAGCATCCTCGCGGTGCGCGGAACCGGGATGGACGGCGTGGTGAAGGTCCAGGAGTGGCGCGACCGGATCGAGGAGAACCCGAACAACAAGCAGCGGTTCCTCGACTTCGACCAAGACGAATTCCTCAAGGTGATGCTGCGCTGGCTCAACGCCTTCGTTTCCAAACCGGGACAGACGATCCCGGGCGTCGAGGACGAGATGTTCGACCGCATCAAGGTCCCGACACTCATCATTCGCGGCGGCGAGAACGACATGGATCACCCGAAACGGACTTCGCTGGAAGTCAGTTGCCTGATCAAGGGATCGAAGCTCATCGACCCGCCCTGGCCGGAGGACGCGTGGGAGCGCGCGTCCGAGGACCGCGCGGCGGGCAGGGTGCAGCACTTCAACATGTTCGACACGTGGGTCCAGGCGGCACCCGCAATCCTCGAATTCCTGGAATCGTAATGGCCCTACGTCGTTTTTGGAGATTCCTACCGGGTACGGATGTGGACCTCGCAGTTGAGCGACGCCTCGAGGGCGGTGTGAACCCGGCTCTCCGGAATCCGCTCGAGGTCCTCCTCGCGCAGCGTCACGTACACGATGTCGAAGCCGTCGCCTCCCGCGGTCCGCTCGATGTCACCGGCGAGCCCGAACCCGGACAACACACCGCGAGCGTCGTCATCGGTTCCCCGGCTGATGAAGGTGACCACACCCGGCACCGGGGCAACGCCGAACACCTTGGCGCAGAACTCGATCGCGGCGGTCCTGGCCGTGTCGCCGTCCTCGGCCGCGATCAGCAGTTCCACCTCGCGGCGGTCGGCGGGCATGGCCGCGAGGTCGTTGCGAACCACGTCGGCGCCCGACTCGCCGACCACCGCAAGGAGCGCGGCCATGCCGTCTCGTAGTTGCGCAGCGGTCAGTACGCTTTCCGGATCGACGTTGACGCGCACCACCGCAGTTCGCATGCGCGCAAGCCTAACCAAGACGATGGCAGGCCAGCCGTGAACACCGCCCACTCCACGACCGTCACCACCGCCGTCCCGACCGGGTTCGAACCCCGGTTGCTGGCCCGACAACGCGAAGACCTCGCGGCGTATCGAAGCTCGGGCGGATACCACCCCCTCGGCGACCCCGGCGACCTGCTGAGCGAGGTCGACTCCAGCGCGCTGGTCGGCCGCGGCGGTGCGGCCTTTCCGCTGGCGGTCAAGCTGCGTGCGGTGCGCGACAACGGGCTTGTCTCCGGCGGCACCGTCGTCGTCGCGAACGGCGAAGAGGGAGAACCGGCTTCGGTCAAGGACCGGTGGCTGCTGCGTAACCGCCCGCACCTGGTCCTGGACGGCCTGCGGCTGGCCGCGGCGATGGTCGGTGCCGACCGCGCCTACGTTTTCGTGTCCGATCCGGAGTCGGCGCACAACGTCGAGACCGCGCTCGGCGAGCTCGATCCCGTTGCGCTGGGCGGTATCACGGTCGGCATGGTAACGGTGCAGCCCGGATACGTGGCCGGCGAGGAGACCGCCGCGGTCCGCGCGATCAACGGCGGCCCGGCCAAGCCGACCGACAAGCCGCCGCGCCCCTTCGAGGCGGGCGTGGACGATCTGCCCACGCTGGTGAGCAATGTCGAAACCTTGGCCAACCTGCCCTACCTGCAGCGCCACGGTTCGGCGGCGTTCCGCTCGCAGGGCACCGCGCTGTCCCCGGGGACCTTCCTGGCCACCATCACCGGCGCCGGCCGGCCGCCGGTGCTCTACGAGCTGCCGCACGGCCTGCCCTTTACCGAACTGCTTGCGCTGCACCAGGTTTCGCCGGACCAGGTCCGCGGGGCCCTGATGGGCGGGTATTTCGCCGGCCTGCTCAACCGCAGGGTGCTGGAGACGACCCTGGACCACGAGACGATGCGGCGGCTCGGCAGCGGCCTGGGCTGCGGCGCGATCTCGGTCATCACCGACGACTGCCCCGTGGCGGTCGCGGCGTCGGTGCTGGCCTACTTCGACCGCGAAAACGCCGGGCAATGCGGGTCATGCTTCAACGGGACGGCCGCGATGGCCGCCGCCGCCGGCGCGCTGCGGGACGGCGCGGCGACGACGGAAGACGTCGACCGGTTGCGCCGCTGGTCGGTGCTGCTGCGGGGCCGCGGCGCGTGCGCGACGCTGGACGCCGCCACCAACGTGGCCGCCACCCTGCTCGATCAGTTCCCGGGCGAGGTCGCCGCGCATCTCGGCGGCACGTGCCCGGACTGCATCCGTGGCGCCTTCCGCGCCGACCGTCCCTACGAGGCGGAAGCTGTGGGACAAGCATGAGAATTCGTCTGGACCGCACCGTGTGCGACGGCTTCGGCATCTGCGCCAAGTACGCGCCCGGATACTTCTCGCTCGACGACTGGGGATACGCCTCCCTCATCGGGGACGGCACGGTGGCAGAGTCGGATCGCGACGCCGTCATGCGCGCGCTCATGGATTGCCCGGTGCACGCCATCGCCGAGATCGGCGAGCGGATATCCCGCGCCCCCGAACTGCCGCTCGCCGAGGCAGAGGATCCGGCCGAGCACCTCAAGACGGAAAAGAACGAGGCGGAGTGGGGCTTCACGCGCTGACGCGCACGTCCTGGATCGTGCGCACGCGGAAGTGATAACGTAATTCTCCGATTTGTATAACGGCCCTACCAGGACTTCGGCCGACTTCGGAGGTGACGTGTCAGCAGCAGCACCGGGACGGCCGTTGCCCCTGATCACGCTGGACAACGAATTCTTCTGGGCGTCGGGAGCCGACGGCACGCTGCGGTTTCAGGAATGCAGGGCCTGCGACTCGCTGATCCATCCCCCGGCGCCGGTGTGCCGGTATTGCCGCGCCCGCGACGTGGGCGTGCGGGCCGTCTCCGGGAGGGCGACGCTGGCCGGGTTCACGGTGAACCACCGATTCAGCCTGCCCGGCATGCCCGCCCCGTACGTGGTCGCGCAGGTCGCGATCGCGGATGATCCCCGGGTCCGGCTGACCACCAACATCGTCGAGTGCGATCCCGACGGGCTCGAGCTCGGCCAGCAGGTGGAGGTCGTCTTCGAGCACATCGAGGACGTCTGGCTGCCGCTGTTCCGGCCGGTTCCGGCCACCGAACCCGGACCCCTGCCGACCGACGAGATCGCTCCCGAGCGGTTCGGCGAACACGTCAGCCCCATGCTGACGACGGAGAAGTTCGAGGACAAGGTCGCGCTCACAGGAATCGGCATGTCGCCGATCGGACGCCGGCTGATGGAGCCGCCGCTGTCGCTGACGGTGCAGGCGTGCGAGGCGGCGATCGCCGATGCCGGGCTGACGTACGCCGACATCGACGGCCTGTCGACCTACCCCGGCGGCGGCAACCTCGGCGGCTTCGGCGAGGGCGGGGTCACCGCGCTGGAGGCGGCGCTGGGGATCCGCCCCACGTGGCACAACGGCGGCATCGAAACGTTCGGCCCCGGCGGATCGGTGATCGCCGCGATGCTCGCCGTCGCGTGCGGGCTGGCCCGGCACGTGCTGTGCTTCAGGACCTTGTGGGAGGCCACCCACGGCGAGCTGATGAAGCAGGGCAAGATCACCCCCTCGATGGGCCGCATCGCCGGCTGGACGTACCCGTTCGGCGCCACCTCGGCCGCACACACCCTGGCGATGAACGCGCAGCGGCACTTTCACCGTTACGGCACAACGAAAGAGACGCTGGGCTGGATCGCGCTGAACCAGCGTGCCAACGCCGAGCTCAACCCCACCGCGGTCTATCGCACCCCGATGACGATGGACGACTATCTGGGTGCGCGGCCCATCACCACTCCGTTCGGGCTCTACGACTGCGACGTGCCCTGCGACGGCGCGATCGCCGTCATCGTCTCGGCCGTCGACGCCGCGCGCGACCTGGCCAAGCCGCCCGTGTTGGTGGAGGCGGTGGGTACGCAGATCATCGAGCGAATCGACTGGGACCAAAGCACGCTCACCCACGAGCCGCAGGTGCTGGGCCAGGCCGCGCACGTCTGGACCCGCACGTCGCTGCGCCCCACCGACGTCGACGTCGCCGAACTCTACGACGGCTTCACCATGAACTGCCTGTCCTGGATCGAGGCGCTGGGCTTCTGCGGCATCGGCGAGGCCAGGGATTTTCTCGACGGCGGCAAGAACATCGCCCGCGACGGCCTGCTGCCGCTCAACACGCACGGCGGCCAGCTGTCGCACGGCCGCACCCACGGCATGGGGCTGCTGCACGAAGCCATCAGCCAGCTGCGCGGTGAGGCCGGCGACCGGCAGGTCGCCGGCGCCCGTGTCGGCGTCGTCAGCAGCGGCGGCCTCACCCCCAGCGGCGTCCTGCTGCTGCGAGCCCCGGAATGAGGCGAGCATGAGCGCGGTTCGGCCCCGGTTGGTGATCGTCGACGGGGTGCCGATGTCGGCGCTGGTCGCGGAGGCGGCCGACCCGAAGGCCGTCATCGTGGCCATCCACGGGGGCGGCACCACCGCGGTCTATTTCGACTGCCCCGGCCACCCTTCTTATTCGCTGCTACGGGCGGGCGCCGCGGCGGGGTTCACCGTGGTGGCGCTCGACCGTCCCGGCTATGGCAGCTCGGCACCCTATCCCGAGGCGATGGTCGAGGGCGAGCAGCGTGTCAACCTGGCCTACGGGGCGATCGACCGCATCCTCGGCGAAAGATCAAGCGGCGCCGGATTATTCGTGTGGGGCCATTCGGGCGGGTGCGAGTTGACGATGCGGATGGCCGCCGTCGAGCGCGGCGCCGACCTGCTCGGCATCGAGCTCGCGGGCACCGGCCGGCACTATCACCCCGCGGCTCGCGAAATACTGAAAACGGCGACCCGCGAAAGACGCCCGCCGGGCATGCGCGGCCTGCTGTGGAGCCCCGAGGAGCTGTACCCGCCCGAGGTCCTCGGCGGCGCGACGGTTTCCCCCTCGGCGCCGGCCTACGAGGACAAGATGGTGTCGGACTGGGCCCGCCAAACCTTCCCGGAGCTCGCGCCCGCCGTTCGCGTCCCGGTGCACTTCAGCATCGCCGAGCACGAAAAGGTCTGGCAGGCTGATGATTCGGCGGTAGCCGAGATCACCGCCCTGTTCTCCGGTGCGACTCGTTTCGTCGTGCACCGACAACCGGGGGCCGGGCACAACATCAGCCTGGGTCACACCGCCCCGGACTATCACGCGGAGGTTCTTTCGTTCGCGGACGAATGCGTGGCGGCCCGAACGCAAGACGATCTGGAGGCCGGATGAGGGTCGGATTCATCGGGCTGGGCAGCCAGGGCGGCCCGATGGCACGGCGGATCGTCGAGGCCGGCTACCAGACGACGCTATGGGCACGCAGGCCCGCGACGCTCGAGCCGTTCGCCGACACCCCGGCCACCCTCGCCGCGTCGCCGGCCGACCTCGCCGCGGCCAGCGACCTGGTCTGCCTGTGCGTGGTCGGCGACGCCGACATCGAGGAACTCACCGGCGGCGAGGGCGGCCTGCTGGCGGCCATGGAACCGGGCGGCGTCATCGCGGTGCACAGCACGGTGCACCCCGGCACGTGTCGCGGCCTGGCCGAAAAGGCCGAGACACGAGGCATTTCGGTCGTCGACGCGCCGGTGAGCGGCGGTGGTGGGGCGGCGTCGGAGGGGCGTCTGCTGGTGATGGTCGGCGGCGACGCCGACGTCGTCGAGCGCTGCCGCCCGGTGTTCGAAACCTACGCCGATCCGGTGGTTCACCTCGGCGACGTGGGGTCCGGGCAGACCACCAAACTGCTCAACAACTTGCTGTTCACCGCCAACCTGGGCACGGCGGCCGCCGCCCTGTCGCTGTCCGAAGCGCTGGGCGTGTCCGCGGACCGGCTCGTCGACGTCGTCTCGCGCGGCAGCGGAAACAGCTTCGCGCTCAACGCGCTTGGCGATGCCGGTGGCCTCGAGCGGCTGGCCGGCCTGGCGGGGACGCTGCTGCGCAAGGACGTCCGCTTGATCGCCGAACTCGCCGAGCGGGCCGCGGCCGAACCCGGCGCGGTGCTCGATGCCGCCGACGCCACGCTGGCTTCGATGGGGCATCCGCGATGAGAATCGGGTTCATCGGCGCGGGCCGGATGGGGCGCCCGATGGTGGCCCGCCTCGTCGAGGCCGGCCATGACGTCCGCGCCCTGGGCCGCACGGACGAGCGGCGCCGCGACCTCAACGAACTGGGTGCCCGCCCGGTGGGCGACGTCGCCGGGGCCGGCGCGCATGCCGACGCGGTGGTCGTGTGCGTGTTCACCGACGAACAGGTGCGGCGGGTCTGCCTCGACGGCGAGCTGTTGCCCACGATGCCATCCGGTTCGGCGTTGGTGGTGCACACCACCGCAAGCCCGAAGACCATCGAGGCCGTTGCAACCCGAGCCGCCTGTGCCGACGATGTCGGCGTCGTCGACGCGCCGGTCAGCGGCGGCCCGCACGACGCGGCGGCCGGCAGGCTGACGCTGTTCGTGGGTGGCGAAGAAGACGCCGTGGCGCGGGTACGGGCGATGCTGGGCTGCTACGGCGACCCGATACTGCACGTGGGGCCGATCGGCGCCGGCCAAAAGGTGAAGCTGGTCAACAACGCGCTGTTCGCCGGCCAGATCGGGCTGCTGGCGGAGTCGGTCCGGCTGGCCGAACGCCTCGGCGTGCCCGAATCGACCCTGCTGAACGCCCTGCCCCATGGCAGCGCCGCAAGCCGGGTGCTGGACATCGTCGCGGCCACGGGTTCCGTCCGGTCGTTCGTCGAGCTGGCCGGTGAATTCGTCGGCAAAGACGTGGCTGTCGCCCGCGCCGTCGCCGCGGAATTGGGCAGCGATCTGGGGGCTCTGGACGATGTCATCGAGGTCGTCGGCCGCTGTGCGAATAAAGCCTGAGCGTTTGACGAGGCGGCGTTTTGATCTTTCCGGTTCCACACGAAAGCGCTACCGTTAGCGTTACAGTCAGGCAATCCGCTGTAACGGTTCAGCCCGCCGATGAGGAGCACGCAGTGACCAAGCCGAAGGTTGTCTTCGATCCGTTCTCCGAGGAGTATTTCAACAACCCGTTCGACATTTACCGGCGGATGCGCGAGGACGCGCCACTCTATTACGACGAGAAAGAGGACTTCTACGCGCTGACCCGCCACGAGGACGTCGCGGCGGCGTTCAAAGACTTCGAGACGTATTCCTCGGCCCGTGGCTGCGACCTCGCGATGGTGCGCCGCGGCTTGTCCCCCGAACAGAAGTCGATCATCTTCATGGACCCGCCGGAGCACCGGCACATGCGCAGCCTGCTCAACAAGGCGTTCACGCCGCGGGCCATTCAATCGCAGCGCGAGACGGTCATCGAGGTGATCGACAAATACCTGAGCGCGGCCGATCCCGACACGTTCGACGTGGTGCAGGACTTCTCCGGGCCGTTTCCGGTGGAGGTCATCACCCGAATGGCCGGGGTGCCAGAGGAATACCGCCAGCAGGTGCGGCACTGGATCGACACCAGCCTGCATCACGAACCGGGGCAGATCGAGATCAGCGAAGCCGGGATGCAGGCCAACATCGACACCGCGATGTACTACTTCGGCCTCATCCAGGAGCGCCGCGCGGAGCCGCAGGAGGACATGATCAGCAGGCTGATCGCCGCCGAGATTCCCGGCGACGACGGTGCGCCCCGCAAGCTCGACGACATCGAAATCACCGCCTTCGCCACCCTTTTGGGCGGGGCGGGCGCCGAGACCGTCACCAAGTTGCTGGGCAACGCGGCCGTGATCTTCGCGCGCCACCCGGACCAGTGGCAGATGCTGCAGGAAGACCGCGACAAGATCCCCGGCGCGGTGGAAGAGCTGTTGCGCTACGAGGGACCGGTCCAATACAACGTCCGCTACACCCTGAAGGAGGCGCACGTCAGCGGTGGCGTGATTCCCCCGGGCAAGCCGGTGTTCCTCTGCGGCGCCGCGGCGAACCGCGATCCGGATGCCTTCACCGACGCCGAGACTTTCAACATCGAGCGCGACCAGACCGAGGCGCAGCACCTGGGCCTCGGGTACGGGATTCACAGCTGCCTCGGAGCGGCCCTGGCCCGCATGGAGAGCAGGATCGCGCTGGACCGGCTGCTGGACTTCATGCCGCGCTACGAGGTGGACTGGGCGGGCTGCAAGCGGGTGAACATGCAAAACGTCGCCGGCTGGAAGAATGTACCCGTCAAGGTGCTTCGGTAAGGGGGCCGCAATGAGAATCGAAGTCGATTGGGACCTGTGCGAGAGCAACGGCGTCTGCATGGGCATCAATCCCGAGATATTCCACCTGGGCGACGACGACATGCTGACCGTCTTGCAGCCGGAGATCACCCCGGAGACCGAGGGAGATGTCCGCGAGGCCGTGCGCCAGTGTCCCCGCCAGGCGATCTCCATCGTGGAGTAGCGATTCAGCTACCTGCCGAAGGCCTTTCGAACCCGGCGATGATCACCGCGTTGCAGTCGGCCGCCGCTTGGCGCAGCTTCGCCGCCTTCTGATAGGCCTCGGACTCGTACCATTCCCGGGCGGCATCCACCGATTCGAACTCCAGCACGACGGTCTGGTCGCCGTGCCAGGCGCCCTCCAGCAGGGTGGGAGCGGTGTCCACCGCCAGGATGTTGACGCCGCCCATCGCCGCCCCCGCGGCCTGGCCGTAGGCCTTCATGCCCTCGGGGTCTTTGATGGCCTCGGTGAGGATGACATAGCCTTTCGCCACTCACGTCTCCTTCGTCACGTCGCTGATGGCCTGCTCGGGGCAGCATTGGATCGCCTCCTGCGTGGCCGATTCGAATTCCGTTGGCACATCGGCGGTTATCGCCTCGGCGTAGCCGTCGTCGGTCAGGTTGAACACTTCGGGACAGAGCGTCACGCACACGCCGTGGCCCCGACAGCGTTGGTCGTCGACCGAGACCTTCATGCCGGCGTGAACTCCAGGTGCAGTTCGGTCAGGCCGCGCAGGATGTAGGTCGGAACGTATTGGTAGCGGCGGTCGTTCGCCGGCCCGTGCCTGCTCTCGTTGATCCTGATGTCGGACGTCCGGTCGAGCAGGCGCTCGATCGCCACGCGGGTTTCGGCGCGCGCCAGCGGTGCGCCCGGGCAGCTGTGGATGCCGCGCCCGAACGAGATGTGCTGGCGCGCGTTCTTGCGGGCGGGATCGAAGGTGGACGGATCTTCGAACCGGCGCGGGTCCCGGTTGGCCGCCGCCTGCACGATCATCACGGTGGTGCCGGCGGGCAGGTCGACCCCGCCGACGTTGACCGGCCTGCGGTTCAGCCGGAAGTCCCCCTTGACCGGGCTCTCGAAGCGCAGCGACTCTTCGATGAAGTTCGGGATGAGGCTGCGGTCCTTGCGGAGTTGCGCCTGGATGTCGGGCCGCTCCCCCATGGCCTGCAGCGCCGCACCGAGCAAGCGGACGGTGGTCTCCTGCCCCGCCGAGAAGACGTTGCTGGCGACGCGGGCCACGTCTTCCACCTCGGGAATCGAGCCGTCGGGGTAGGTGGCGGTCGCCAGGCCGGTCAGCACGTCGTCCCGGGGTGCGCGCCGGCGGTCGCGGACATACTCGGAGAACAGGCCGTAGAGAAATTCCAGCGGACTGTGGGCCAGGGATCCCTTGGTGCCGCCGATGCCGCCGCCCGCGTGCTGGGCGATGCCCTTGACGAACTTGTCGCGATCCTCCATGGGCACGCCGAGCAGGTCGGCGATGACCAGCAGCGTGAACGGGCTCGCGAAGCCCTTGATGAATTCTCCGCGGCCGGGCGCCAGGAAGTCGTCGAGCGCCTGGTCGGCGAGCACCCACATGGCGTCCTCGTTCTCCTTGAGGCGCTTCGGGGTGATCAGCCGCATCATGAGGGAGCGGTGGTTGGTGTGGGTCGGCGGGTCGAGGGTGGGCAGTTGGTCGCTGAACGGCAGCTCGTCGCGATGTTCCTCGATCAAGTCGGTGATGTCGTCACCTTCGATCGGTACCGGGAATCCCGGGAACGGTCCGGTTACCGAGATGCACGACGACCACGTCTCGGCGTCGTTCAGCACCGCACAGGCTTCGTCCCAACCCGTCACCATGGTGACGCCGTGGTGGTTTTCCCGCGTTACGGGGCATTGCTGCCGCAGCGACTCGTAGTACGGGTAGGGGTCCGCGATGAGCTCGGTTCCCCGAAAGAAGTCCATCTTGGAGAAGTCGTTCGCCATCTTGCTCCGTTCGAATCTCAGCAGTGAGAATGATCCTCTCAGAGATGAGTATTACATTTCCACACGGGCCCGAGCGCAGTCAACGACGGGCCGGACCCGCCGACGGTGAGTCAGGCGAGTCGATCAGCCCGCGGGAACCAGGTCGGCGGCGACCGACGGGCAGGCCAGCAGCCCGCTTCGGAAGGTTTCGAGGCAGCCGATCGATGCCTGCGGCGCGCCGCCGCCTGACAGGGCGGCCGTGAGCGCCTGGG
Organism: Mycobacterium sp. E2699; assembly: GCF_001666745.1. NCBI lineage: Bacteria > Bacillati > Actinomycetota > Actinomycetes > Mycobacteriales > Mycobacteriaceae > Mycobacterium > Mycobacterium sp. E2699. Next base: position 133,925 of record NZ_LZJH01000048.1, read on the forward strand.
CCTTGAAGATCTTCGCGGCCATGCTCAATCGGTGTTGGACCACGCCGACACTGTCGTCCAGCTCGGCGGGCCAGCTTTCCCCCCACAGCGTCACCTCGGTGACCCCGTGATCGAGGGCCTGCAAGACGCCCTGCCGCACCCGCGGGTCGCATCCGAACAGGTCCGCCGCGGCCGCCAGGGCCTGGGGGCGGGGGTGCGAGTCCACCGCGGCCAGCGCGTCTTCGAGGTCGAGCGGCTGGGCGCCGAGGATCTGCAGCGGCCGGGTGTCGGGGTGGTCGGCCAGGTCGGTGAGCAGCACCGTGACGTCCCAGCCGGCCATCGCCCGGTCGAAGAGCCAGCCGCCGGCGAACCGCACGACGTCGACGACGCTCGAGGCGACGACGTCGAGCCGATACCTCATGTCCGCTCGCTCGTCTTCGGCGGCGCGAAGTCCCGCGCCAACGCCTCCGCGTACTCCTTGAACGCGTCGGTCAGCGGTATCGAAGGGTCGAGCAACCATATTGTTTCCATTCCGTGGACGAAGGCGAGAATTTCTACGGCCTTGACGGCGGGGTCTATGTCGGTGCGATAGCGGCCGTCGGCCTGGCCGCGCCGGATGAGGTCGCCGACGATGTCGATCGCCTCGCGCTGGCGGGACAGCATGCGGTCGTGCAGCGGGGCGTCGGGATCGATGTTCTCGATCAGCAGCACGGTGAACGTGCCCACCATGTCGGGCGCCCGGGTGAAGCGGTCGGCGACTCGGGCGATCTCGACCAGCAGATCACCCGTCCGGTCGGCATGGGAGTCGTCGTCGGCGTCGCGGGCGTCCAGCACCGCGTTCAGCAGCTGCTCCTTGGACTCGAAGTGATGCAGCAGCCCGGCGGGCGTGACACCGGCCTCCCCGGCGATCTGGGCGAGGGTGGTGTTACGCCAGCCGTTGCGGGTGAGCAGGCGCTGGGCGACGTCGAGGATCCGCTGCTTGCGGTCCTCGCCTTTGGCGAGCAACGTGTCGTATCGGCGGGCGACGGGCAAACGGGCTCCCTGGTTCGCGGATCAACCTACTGAACACACAGTAGGTTGGTTTGGTCGCTGTGACAAGGGTCTCGCCGGTCCGCGCGCAGGGCCGTTTTAGGAGACCAGCTCCACCAGGGTGGCATTGGCGGTGCCGCCACCTTCGCACATCGTCTGCAGCCCGTAGCGAATGCCGTTGTCGCGCATGTGGTGCGCCATGCGCGTCATCAGCACCGCACCGGAGGCGCCGAGCGGGTGCCCCAGCGCGATGGCGCCGCCCAGCGGATTCATCCGCCGCGGGTCCGCCCCCGTTTCCGCCAGCCAGGCCAGCGGGACCGGCGCAAACGCCTCGTTGACCTCGAAAACTCCCACGTCCGCCAGCGCGACACCGGCCTTGGTCAGCACCTTCTCGGTGGCCGGAATGGGACCGGTCAGCATGAGCACCGGGTCCGCCCCGGTGACGGCGCCGGCGCGGTAGCGCAGCAGCGGCGTCAAACCCAACTCGACCGCCATCTCCGAGGTGGTCACGAGCAGCGCGGCCGCCCCGTCGGAGATCTGCGACGAGTTGCCCGCGTGGATCAGGCCGTCGTCGACGAAGGCGGGCTTGAGCCCCGCCAGCTTCTCGGCGGTTGTTCCGCGGCGCACCCCCTCGTCGGCCACGACCGTCCCGTCGTCGGTGAAAACCGGGACGATCTGGTCGGCGAACGCGCCGGCGTCCTGGGCCGCGGCCGCCCGCTCGTGGGACTGGACCGAGTAGTCGTCGAGCCGACTGCGGGAAAAACCCCACTTCTTGGCGATCATCTCCGCCGACAGGCCCTGGTTGAACGAGAAATCGTCATAGCGCGCAAGGACTTTCGGGCCGTACGGCATGCCGGTCGCCCTGGCCGCACCGAGCGGGACGCGGCTCATCACCTCGACACCGCCGGCCACGACGACGTCCTGCTGACCGGACATCACCGCCTGCACGGCGAAATCCAGCGCCTGTTGGCTGGAACCGCACGCCCGGTTGACCGTGGTTCCCGGAATGGTTTCCGGCCAGCCGGCGGCCAGGACCGCGTAGCGCCCGATGTTGCTGGATTGGTCGCCGACCTGGGACACGCAGCCCCAGATCACATCGTCGACGATCTCCGGTCCAACCCCGGCACGAGCGAGCAATTCGTTGAGGACCACCGCGGACAGGTCGGCGGCGTGCATGCCGGACAACCCGCCGTTGCGCTTCCCCACTGCCGTCCGTACCGCCTCGACGATGACTGTCTCACGCATGTGCTCTCCGATGGCTCTTGGTCCTTGGATCTTGATATCACCCCGCGGAAGGGGGTCGACCGTCGGTGCGCTGAGCCATGCAATCGGGCTTCTGCGGCGCGCCCTGGTCAATAGCTCCGCGGTAGTTTCAGCACATTGGATCCCAGGAAATTCAGGATCATCTCCTGGCTGACCGGCGCGATCTTCATCAGCCGGGCCTCACGGAAGTAGCGCGTGATGTGGTACTCCTCCGCGTAGCCCATGCCGCCGTGGGTCTGCAACGCCCGGTCAGCGGCGGCGAAGCCGGCGTCGGCGCACAGGTACTTGGCGGTATTGGCTTCGCGCCCACAGGGTTTGCCGTTGTCGTAGAGCCACGTCGCCTTGCGCAGCATCAGCTCGGCGGCGTCGAGGCGGGCCAGGGAATCGGCGAGCGGGAACTGCAGGCCCTGGTTCATGCCGATGGGCCGGCCGAACACCTCACGCTCGTTGCCGTACTTCACCGCCTTGTCCAGCGCCACCCGCCCTATGCCGAGCGCCTCGGCGGCGATCAACATCCGCTCCGGGTTCAGGCCGTCCAGGATGTACTGGAAACCCTTGCCCTCCTCGCCGATTCGGTCCTCGACCGGCACTTCGAGATTGTCGATGAACAACTCGTTGGAGCTGACGGCGTTGCGGCCCATCTTGCGGATCGGGCGGACGTCGACGCGGCTGCGGTCCAGATCGGTGATGAACAGCGTCATCCCGTCGGTCTTCTTGGTGACTTCCTCGTAGCTCTGGGTGCGGGTCAGCAGCAGGATCTTGTCGGACTCCATGGCCTTGGAGATCCACACCTTGCGCCCGTTGACGATGTAGCGATCGCCGTCGCGCTTGGCGAACGTCGTGATGCGCGAGGTGTCCAGCCCCGCACCCGGTTCGGTCACCCCGAAGCAGACGTGCACCTCGCCCGTCGCAACCTTGGGCAGCGTGCGCGCCTTGAGTTCGTCGGAGCCGTGCACCACCACCGGTTGCATGCCGAAGATGGACAGGTGAATCGAGCTGGCGGCGTTCATGGCGCCGCCGGACTTGGCGACCTCCTCGAGCAGGATTGTGGCCTCGGTGATTCCGAGGCCGTGGCCGCCGTACTCGGTCGGGATCGTCATGCCCAGCCAGCCGCCATCGGCGATGGCCTGATAGAACTCCGTGGGAAACTCGTGCGCCTGGTCTTTTTCCATCCAGTACTGGTCGTCGAACTTCCGCGCCAACTCTGCCACCGACCGGCGGATCAGCTGCTGGTCGTCGGTCAGCTCGAAGTTCATTCCGGCGCCGGGCACTGCTGGATCTCCTCTCAGCGCGAGCAGACACAAGTGCCCGACACGCCGACGAATTTGGCGCTTTTGCTGGGGGTACCTCCCGCTTGCGGGGGACTGCTCGGCGCCGGTGCGGCTTAGTCCTTGTTGCCCGTGAGGGCCTTCGCGTTAGCCGCGAATTCCGCGAACGACGAGCCCCCTCGGGAGTCCTTCGCGTGGCCCGCCGCCTTGATGGACACGTCATGCCCCTCGGCGGCCTTGCGCAGCGCACCGACGGTCGCCTGTTCGCGCGAAATGTGCGTGAACGGGTCGAACGAGTACCACCGCATCGCGTTCTCGTGCGTCATCTTGTTGATTTCGTCGTCGGGAACGTTGTTGAGGGACAACACATCCCACAGCTCTTCGGGCGCGCCCGGCCACATCGAGTCGCTGTGCGGGTAGTCGGCCTCCCAGCAGATGTTGTCGATACCGATCATGTTGCGCAGCGCCACGCCGACCTTGTCGCTGATGAAGCAGGTCAGGAAGTGTTCGCGGAAAACCTCGCTGGGCAGCTTGCCCTTGAAGTCCTGGTGCGTCCAGGCGGAGTGCATCTCGTAGGTCCGGTCCGCGCGCTCCAGGAAATAAGGAATCCAGCCCGTTCCGCCCTCGGAGAGCGCGATCTTCAGATCCGGGTATTCCTTGACCGGCCGCGACCACAACAGGTCTGCGGCGGCCTGCACGATGTTCATCGGCTGCAGCGTGATCATGACGTCCATCGGCGCATCCGGCGCCGTGATCGCGAGCCGGCCTGACGAGCCGATGTGCACGTTCATCACGGTGTCGGTGTCCACCAGGGCTTTCCACAGGGGGTTCCAGTACTCGTCGTGGAAGCTCGGGTAGCCCATCGCGGCGGGGTTTTCGGTGAAGGTCAGCGCATGCACGCCCTTCTTCGACACGCGGCGCACCTCGGCGGCGCACGCCTCGGCGTCCCAGATCACCGGGATCGCCATCGGGATGAACCGCGCGGGGTAAGCCCCGCACCACTCGTCGATGTGCCAGTCGTTGTACGCCTGCACCAGCGAGATCGAGAAGTCGTGGTCGTCGGTGACGAACAGCCGCCCGGCGAAGCCGGGGAAAGACGGGAAGCAGATCGAGGCGAGGATGCCGCCGGCGTTCATGTCCTTGACCCGCTCGTCCACGTTGTAGCAACCCGGCCGGATCTCGTCGAGGCCGGTCGGCTCGATGCCGTACTCCTCCTTGGGGCGGCCGGCCACCGCGTTGAGCGCCACGTTCGGGATCACCGTGTCGCGGAACTTCCACATGTCGGAGCCGTCCGGGTTGTGCACGAGTCGCGGCGCATCGTCCAGGTACTTCGACGGTAGGTGATTCTTGAACATGTTCGGCGGCTCGACGGTGTGGTCGTCCACGCTGATCAGGATCATGTCTTCTTTGTTCATGGCCAGTCCTCTCCAAGTCCGATCCAGCTGAGCGATTCGGACGCGCCGCTCCGGCACGGCATCGGCGGGTCACCGCCCGGCGCCAAGATCACTATTTTGAAAACTATCTTCTCGTGCAGAGAGAATCAACATCCAGCACTGCCGCCGGGACAGCGCGCCCGTCTGACCAGCGACTAAGTAACCGGGCCGGGTGCAGTCCCCGAAGCCACGAAGCGCCAACAGAAATGCCGGACTTGCGCGGCCGGCGACGGATCGCCGCAGCGCCGGACCGACAGCATCGCCGCTGACGCAGCACGGCCGATGGGCCGGGGGATATCTTCGCCGCCGGCATTGACCCGCCGACCGAATCGTGCAACTCTGTTAGTTAGAAATGAGAATCTGATTCTCTTTGACCGAGAGTTGGTCGCGAGGACGCCGAGAGGAGACCGCGGATGCGTCTGCAGCCGCTGCCTGCCGATCAATGGGACGACGCCGTCGAGCAGGCGCTGTCGGGCATGCTGCCACCGGAACGGCGTAATCCCGAAGACGCCGGCACGCTCATGTCGACGCTCGCGCGCCACCCGAAGCTGGCGCGCGCATACCTGCGGTTCGGCGGATATCTGCTGCTCGAGTCATCCCTCCCGGCGCGCATCCGCGAGCTGGCCATCCTGCGGGTCGCCCATCGGCGCGAATGCGCCTACGAGTGGTCACACCACGTCGACATCGCCATGAAGGCGGGACTGACCGACGCCGAGATCGCGGCCGCGCGATCCGGCGAAGCCGACGACGAGTTCGAGCGCGCGGTATTAACCGCCGTCGATGAGCTCGACGAGAAGTCGAATATCTCGGACCGGACGTGGGCCACCCTTTGCGAACGGCTTGACGAACGCCAGCGGATGGACCTGGTGTTCACCATCGGCGGCTACATCGCGCTCGCGATGGCCATCAACGCTTTTGGCGTTCAAATCGAGAACACCGAGACCCGGAATAGATAGGTAGAGCCTTGCCCCATTTCCCCAAGCCGGCCGCAGGCAGCTGGACAGAGAACTACCCCGAACTGGGCACCGCGCCGGTCGATTACACCGATTCCGTCGACCCGGCATTCTTCGAGGCCGAGCGCGAGGCGATCTTCAAGAAGACCTGGCTCAACGTGGGTCGGGTGCAGCGGCTGCCGCGCACCGGCAGTTACTTCACCAAGGAGCTGCCCTCGGCGGGCAAGGGCATGTCGGTCATCGTCGTCAAGACCAAGGAGGGGGCGGTCAAGGCGTACCACAACATCTGCCGCCACCGCGGAAACAAGTTGGTGTGGAACGACTTTCCGCACGAGGAGACCGCCGGCACCTGCCGGCAGTTCACCTGCAAATACCACGCGTGGCGTTACAGCCTCGACGGCGACCTCACCTTCGTCCAGCAGGAGGACGAGTTCTTCGACGTGGACAAGAGCCGGTACGGCCTGGTGCCCGTCCGCTGCGAAGTGTGGGAAGGGTTCATCTTCATCAACTTAGACAACAACGCGGCGCCGCTCACCGACTACCTCGGGCCGCTGGCCAAGAGCATCGAGGGCTACCCCTTCGGCGAGATGACGGAGACCTACTCCTACCGGGCCGAGGTCGGCAGCAACTGGAAGCTGTTCATCGATGCGTTCGTCGAGTTCTACCACGCGCCGATCCTGCACCAGGGGCAGTACACCAAGGAAGAAGCCGCGAAGATCCAGAAGTACGGCTATGAGGCGCTGCACTACGAACTGGCCGGCCCGCACAGCCTGCAATCGACCTGGGGCGGTCAGGCGCCACCCGCGGACATGAGCATGGTCAAGCCGATGGACCGGGTACTGCGCAGCGGTTTGTTCGGCCCGTGGGACAAGCCCGAGATCATCGAGAACCTCGAGTTGCCGCCGGGCGTCAACGTGAAGCGGGTGCCGCAGTGGGGCATCGACTCGTTGCTCTTCTACCCGAACTTCATGTTGCTGATCTGGGAGCCCGGCTGGTTTTTGACCTACCACTACTGGCCGACCGCCGTCGACAAGCACGTCTTCGAGTGCACGCTGTATTTCGTTCCGCCGCGCAACGCGCGCGAACGCCTGGCCCAGGAGCTGGCGGCGGTGACGTTCAAGGAGTACGCGCTGCAGGACGCCAACACCTTGGAAGCAACCCAGACGATGATCGGCACCCGGGCCGTCACGGAATTCCTGCTGTGCGATCAGGAAGTCCTGATCCGTCACCTGCACAAGACGACCGGTGACTATGTGGCTAATTGGGCGAAGGAGTACCAGGGCAATGGCAAAGTTACCGTCTGAATTCGCCGACCTGGCACCCTTTTTGGATTGGGACCTGGCCACCGAGCCCGAGCGCTACGCCAAGCGGCTGGCGTCTAGCATGACAGAGATGCAGGCGTTCTACGATGCGGCATTCCCCCGCCTCAACGACGCCATCGCCTACTGCGACAAGTTCCCGCTGGACGATCTGCCCGAGGACGCCCGTACGCTCATGCACATCATGCAGTCGCTGGTCATGGTGTCGTTCCCGATCGAGGCGTGGAAACAGGCGCGGGTACCCGACAGCGGCGCGGCCTGGGTGGAATGCGTCCGGGAACCGGTGATCTAACCGGTGTTGACGCTCAAGGCCACCGGGCTGCTCGACGTCGACAGCGGCGAGATCATCTCGCCCGGCATCGTGCGAGTGGACGGCGACCGGATCGTCGGCATCGGTGGGCAATCCGAGGGCGAACTGATCGACCTGGGCGACCGAATCCTGCTGCCGGGCCTGATGGATATGGAGGTCAACCTCCTGATGGGCGGGCGCGGGGAGAAACCCGGCCTCTCCCAGGTGCAGGACGACCCGCCGACGCGGGTGCTGCGGGCGGTCGGCAACGCGCGCCGCACGTTGCGCGCCGGGTTCACCACGGTGCGCAACCTCGGGCTTTTCGTCAAGACCGGTGGCTATCTCCTCGACGTCGCGCTGGGCAAGGCGATCGACGCGGGCTGGATCGACGGACCGCGGGTGGTACCGGCCGGACACGCCATCACCCCGACCGGCGGGCATCTGGATCCGACGATGTTCGCCGCGTTCGCGCCGCACGTGCTGGACCTCACCGTCGAGGAGGGCATCGCCAACGGGATCGACGAAATCCGCAAGGCGGTGCGCTATCAGATCAAACACGGCGCCGAGCTGATCAAGGTCTGCTGCTCGGGGGGTGTGATGTCCCTGACGGGACCGCCTGGCGCGCAACACTATTCGGACGACGAACTGCGCGCCATCGTCGACGAGGCGCACCGGCGCGGGCTGCGCGTCGCCGCGCACACCCACGGGGCCGACGCGGTCAAGCATGCCGTCGCCGTCGGCATCGACTGCATCGAGCACGGCTTTCTGATCGACGACGAGGCGATCGCGCAGCTCGTGGAGCACGGCACCTTCCTGGTGAGCACCCGGCGGCTGGCCGACGGCGACGCGATGGACGTTTCGCACGCCCCGCCGGAGCTGCAGGCCAAGGCCGCCGAGATGTTTCCCAAGGCGCGCACCTCGATACTGGCCGCCTACCAGGCGGGCGTGAAGATCGCGGTGGGCACCGACGCCCCCGCGATTCCGCACGGCCGCAACGCCGATGAGCTGGTCACCCTGGTGGATTGGGGCCTGCCGCCGCTGGCGGTGCTGCGCGCCGCCACGGTGACCGCCGCCGAGCTGATCAACGCCACCGACCGGGGACGGCTCGCGCCGGGCCAGCTCGCCGATATCATCGCGGTTCCGGGAAACCCGTTGCAAGACATACGGGTTACCCAGAACGTCAGTTTCGTCATGAAAGGCGGCAAGGTCTATGTCGACAAGTCAACCCACCAGAACTGACGACCTGGTCGAGATCCAGCAGCTGCTGGCCCGCTACGCGGTCACCATCACCCAGGAAGACATCGACGGGCTCATCGGCGTCTTCACGCCGGACGGGACCTACAGCGCCTTCGGATCCACCTACAAGTTGGACAGGTTTCCCGAGCTGGTGGCCGCGGCCCCAAAGGGCCTTTTCCTCACCGGAACCGCGTTGGTCGAAAACATCGACGGCGACTCCGCGAGCGGCACCCAGCCGCTGTGCTTCATCGACCATGCCACGCACGACATGCGGATCGGCTACTACCGCGACACCTACTCCCGCACGGCCGACGGGTGGCGGCTGAAGACCCGCGCCATGACGTTCATCCGGCGCAGCGGCGTGCACGATTCCGGGCGCCCGCACGCGGTCGGCCGCCCGCAGCCCTGAAAGCCGAGCCGTGAATGTCGAGGAGTTCCGGGCGGGCCTGCGCGCGTGGCTCGACGAGAACGACCTGACGCCGGGGGCCGACCACTCGCTGCAGGGCCATATGGAGCAATTCGCCCGGGTGAGCCGGGCGCTCTATGACGCCGAGTGGATGCGCTACGGCTGGCCGCAAGAAGTGGGCGGGCTGGGCGGGCCCGCCGTGCTGCGCGCGATCGTCGGCGAAGAGGTCGTCGGCCGGCGTCTCGCCGAGCCGGGTCCGTACTCGATGCTCGAGGTGCTCGCGCCCACGATGATCGATTACGCACCGGCCGAACTCGCCGCCGAGATGGTGCCGCGGCTGCTGAGCGGTCGCGAGCAATGGTGTCAGGGCTTTTCCGAGCCCGGGTCCGGCAGCGACCTCGCCTCGCTGACCACCCGCGCCACGCCCGACGGCGACAACTGGATCGTCAACGGACAGAAGGTCTGGACCAGCTTCGCGCAGTTCTCGACGCGCTGCGTCCTGCTCACCCGCACCGCTCCCGGCCACGATGGCATCACGGCGTTCTTCGTCGACCTGGACACCCCGGGCATCACGATTCGTCCGCTGCGCACTATGCACGGCGTCGACGAGTTCTGCGAGGTGTACTACGACGACGTGGTGGTCCCGGCGGCCCGGATGCTGGGCCGGCCGGGCGATGGCTGGCGACTCGCGATGGACCTGCTGCCCTACGAGCGTTCCACCTGCTTCTGGCAGCGCATCGCCTACCTGTATTCGCGGTTCGACGAACTCATCGCCGAGACTGCGGCAGCCGGGGACACCGACGAATCCGCGCTCGGCGCCGCCTATCTCGCGCTGCACACGGTGCGCTGCCGGTCCCGTGACACCCAGCACCGGCTGGGTGAGGGTGCGCGGCTGGGGGCCGACACCTCCATCGACAAGGTGCTGCTGGCCACCGCCGAGCAACGGCTCTACGACACCGTCCGCGACCTCCTGCCCGCGACGCTTGAACTTGACGACACGCCGTGGCGCGCGGAGTACCTGTACTCGCGCGCGGCCACCATCTATGGCGGAACCGCCGAGATCCAGCGCAACATCATCGCCCGCCGGCTGCTCGACCTCGGGAAGGAGTGATCGTGGACCCCGAGGCGCTGCGCATGCTGGCCGATTCCCTGCGCACCACCATGACCGCCGCGAGCGGCGCCAAGCTCGACGCGGCGCTGTCCGACCTCGGCTGGCGCGACATGCTCGATGAGATACCAGACATCGCAATACCTTTGGTGTTCAGGCTGCTGGGCGAGACCGGCGCGCACGCCCCCGTCCTCAACGACGTCGTGCTGGGCGCGGCCGGCGGCACCCTGCCGCTGCCGTTTGCCGGCCGCGGCTGGGTGGTGTGGGAGCGCAGCGACGGTTCCGGCCCGGCGATCGACGGCGAGCTGCCGATACACCGTGTGGCGCAGGGGGATCCACTGCCGCAGGCCGCACTGGCCGCCGGCCGGCGGGCGGTCGGCTGGTGGCTGATCGGGACCAGCCGGGCGATGCTGTCCCTGGCCCGCCGGCACGCCCTGGATCGCGTCCAATTCGGCAGGCACATCAGCTCGTTCCAGGCGATCCGGCACCGGCTGGCCGAGACCCTCGTCGCCATCGAGGGCGCCGAGGCGACGCTGAACGCCGCCGCTGAGCCGGACGACCCCGATGGGCTGGCTTCCCTGCTCGCCAAAGCCGCGGCCGGCCAGGCGGCGCTGACCGCCGCGCGCCACTGTCAGCAGGTGCTGGGCGGCATCGGTTTCACCGCGGAGCACCCGCTGCACCGTCACGTCAAGCGGTCGCTGATGCTGGATGCCCTGCTCGGCTGCAGCCGGGAATTGACCCGCGAAGCCGGAACGATACTGCGAGCCAACGGCTTTGCGCCACGGCTGGCTCAGCTGTAACCGCCGACCGCGCTCCTGCGCGTACACTCGTCTGGCAACCACGAGGACAGGACGCGATGACTCAGCCCGATGCACCCCGAAACGAGGTGGGAGTCGCTTCGCTGCTTGTGGGCCTCGTCGCGCTCCTCACCTGCTGGCTGCTCATCGGTGTGCCCTTCGGCATCGCGGCGGTGATAACCGGCGACGTCGCACGCCGGCGCGTGCAGCGCGGCGAGGCCGACAATCCCCGAATCGCCCTCGCGGGCATGGTATTGGGCGCGGTGGCGATCGCGGCGGGGCTCGTCGCGATCGGCTACTACGCCTGGTTGGACGCCCGCTAATTGCGCGGCAGGCCGAGCACCCGCTCGGCGATGATGTTCCGCTGAATCTCTGACGTGCCGCCGGCGATGGTCGCGGCGAAGGTTCGCGCGTATCGATCGAACCAGCTGCGGTAGTGGCTGTCGAGGTTCAGTGGGGCGAACGGGGCGGTGACGGCGTGATAGACGAGCCCGTCGGTGCCCGCGGCGTCGAGCGCGGCCTCGGAGGCGCGTTGCAGGGCCTCGGAGCCGAGCAGCTTGAGCACCGACTGCGCGGGCACGTCCTCTTCCCCGCGGGCCGCGCGCGCCAGGGCCGCCGACCCCAACAGCCGCAGCGCATAGGAATCCATCACCAGGGTCGCGTAGCGGTCGCGCTCAAGCGATCCCGACGGGCTGAAATCGATGGTCAGCTCGTGCAATAAGTCGACATAACCCATCCACAGCATGACCCGTTCGTGGCCGAGCGAACCGGTCGCCACGCGCCAGCCCCCGTTGAGTTCACCCACCAGATTCTCGGCCGGCACGCGCGCGTCGGTGAAAAACACCTCGTTGAAGTCGATTTCGTCGTCGTCACACATCGACGCGAAGGGGCGGCGCACCACGCCCGGGGTATCGGTGGGAATCATCAACGCGCTGATGCCCTTGTGTTTCGGCTTGTCCGGATCGGTGCGCACGAACGCCAACAGCACGTCCGCGTCGTGCGCGCCTGACGTCCACACCTTCTGCCCGTTCACCACGAAGTGGTCCCCATCAAGCAGGGCCCGCGTCCGCAACGAGGCCAGGTCCGAGCCCGCGCCGGGCTCACTCATCCCCAGCGATGCGGTGATCTCGGCCCGCAGGATCGGCACCGCCCACCGCTGTTTCTGCTCTCGGGTGCCGAACGTCAGCAACGACGCCGCGATGATGCCCACGCCCTGCGGGTTGAAACTCTGATAGATGCGCCGACGGCCCAATTCCTCCAGATAGACGTACTGCTGCAATAGCGTGGCGTTGCGGCCACCGAATTCAGGCGGGTTCCCGGGCAGCAGCCACCCGCTGTCGAACAGCAGCCGTTGCCAGCGCCGGGCCCACTCGGGGATGTGCGAACTGGACCTTGGCCGCTCGACCGCCTCGGCCTCCGACGGCAGATGTGCGTCCAGAAAGGCCACGAACTCGGCGCGGAACGCCTCGACGTCGGCGTCAAAAGTCAGCTGCACGGCACTCCTTGAAGGACTCTCAGAAAGACTCCCCGAACGGCGGTTCCCGGATTCTCCGGCATGGCGGGGTCTGCTCTTGCGTTTGCGCTTCCATACACGCGTCTAAGAGAATAGTATTCTCGCCGTGAGAAAGTTACAATCTCCGACACGGCGTCCATAGGGGGTCGAGCGAACCGATGGCACGGCGTTCTCCGGTAGAGTCCAACCATGTTCTCCCCACGCGGCAATCGTCTGAGCCGCCCGTGACGAGCCCGAGCGAAGAGCCCGCCTGGAAGCAGCGCGCCGTCGAACGGTCCATCAAAACCGCGAAACTGCGGGCGGCGCAACGCGTTCAGCGCTTCCTCGACGCCGCGCAGGCGATCATCATCGAGAAGGGCAGCACCGACTTTACCGTCCAGGAGGTCGTCGACCGTTCCCGCCAGTCGTTGCGCAGTTTCTACCTGCAGTTCGACGGCAAGCACGAGCTGCTGCTCGCCCTGTTCGAAGACGCCCTGAGCCGTTCCGCCGACCAGATCCGAGCGGCCACGGAGAGCCAGACCGACCCGCTGGAGCGTCTCAAGGTCGCCGTCGAGCTGTTGTACGAGGCGTCGCGCCCCGACCCGACGGCCAAGCGGCCGCTGTTCACCGACTTTGCCCCGCGGTTACTGGTCACGCACCCGGCCGAGGTGAAGGTTGCCCACGCACCGCTGCTGGCGTTGCTCACCGAGCTCATGGAGGCGGCCGCCGACGCCGGCAAGCTGCGCAGCGGCGTCAACGCGCGCCGGATGGCCGCCATGACCATGCAGACCGTCATGTTCATCGCGCAATCCAGCGGCGGCTCCGACGACGCGACGACCCACCCCATCACCGCCGACGAGGTGTGGGATTTCTGCTCACGCGGATTCGTCGGCTGACGCCGCGCGCCGAGGCCCGTCCGCAAGGGATCCGAGCAAATAGCGCACGCCGGTTGCCCAACGAGAATCCTATTCTCTAATATCTAGAACGACGATTGACGGAAACGGATTCGTCGTTGACACCCGCTGTCGGGTGATGACAGAGTCACAGGCGGCACGATCCGCGCTTCCGGGGGAACGCGGTTCCGGCGAGAGGCGATTGACCCCGTGACACTCAGCGCGCCGCACCCATACTGCCTCGGCCCGGCGGGGGCATCGCGCTCGAAGGGACCTTGGAGCGCGTCGAAGAGTGGGGCGCCGACCTCGCCGACGCCAGCTGTCCCCGACTTCCACCGTGCGGGGATGGGAGACCATGCCGGCCGTTCTCGGCTGAGCGAATCAGGAAATGAGGTAGTAGCCAATGACTGGACGTGTCGAAGGCAAAGTCGCTTTCATCACCGGGGCGGCGCGCGGTCAGGGCCGCAGTCACGCGGTGCGGCTGGCGCAGGAGGGCGCCGACATCATCGCCGTGGACATCTGCAAGCCCATCCGCGAGGGCCTCGCTGACACGGCGATTCCGGCGTCGACGCCCGAGGATCTGGCGGAGACGGCCGACCTCGTCAAGGGCCACAACCGCCGGATCGTCACGGCCGAAGTCGACGTGCGCGACTACGCCGCGCTGAAGGCCGCCGTCGACAGCGGCGTGGAGCAGCTGGGCCGGCTCGACATCATCGTGGCCAACGCGGGCATCGGCAACGGCGGTGAAACGCTGGACAAGACCAGCGAAGAGGACTGGACGGAGATGATCGACGTCAACCTCTCGGGCGTGTGGAAGACCGTGAAAGCCGGTGTCCCGCACATCGTGTCCGGCGGCCGCGGCGGGTCGATCATCCTCACCAGCTCGGTCGGCGGCCTCAAGGCCTACCCGCACACCGGGCACTACGTCGCCGCCAAGCACGGTGTCGTCGGATTGATGCGCGCCTTCGCGGTTGAGTTGGGGCAGAAGATGATTCGCGTCAACTCCGTACACCCCACCCACGTGAGCACCGCGATGATCATGAACGAGGGGACGTGGCGGATGTTCCGGCCTGATCTCGAGAACCCGGGCCCCGACGACATGGCGCCGATCTGCCAGATGTTCCACACGCTGCCGATCCCGTGGGTGGACCCGATCGACATCAGCAACGCGGTGCTGTTCTTCGCCTCCGACGAGTCCCGCTACGTCACCGGGGTGACCCTGCCCATCGATGCGGGGAGCTGCCTTAAGTAGCATCCGGTCGGTGACTGGAATTGCCGGATTTGAGGGACGCGGCGCCGTCGTGACCGGCGGGGCGAGTGGCATCGGTCTGGCCACCGCCACGGAATTTGCCCGCCGCGGAGCGCGGGTCGTGCTCGCCGACGTCGACCGGCCCGCGCTCGAACAGGCCGTGGCGCACCTGGGCGCCCAGGGGTACGACGCGCACGGCGTGATGTGCGACGTCCGGCACCTGGGCGAAATGCGTCACCTCGCCGACGAGGCCTTTCGCCTGCTGGGCCAGGTCGACGTGCTGTTCAGCAACGCCGGAATCGTCGTCGCGGGGCCGATCGCGGCGATGACGCACGACGACTGGCGCTGGGTGATCGACATCGACCTGTGGGGCTCGATCCATGCCGTCGAGGCGTTCCTGCCGAGATTGCTGGAGCAGGGCACGGATGGCCATATCGCGTTCACCGCGTCCTTCGCCGGACTGGTGCCCAACACGGGCCTGGGGGCGTACGGCGTTGCCAAATATGGCGTTGTGGGCCTGGCCGAGACGCTGGCGCGTGAGGTCAAGGACAACGGCATCGGCGTTTCGGTGCTGTGCCCGATGGTGGTCGAGACCAAGCTGGTCTCGAACTCGGAACGAATCCGCGGTGCGGATTACGGGCTGGCGTCCTCGCCCGAGGGCGCGTTCGGTCCGCTGCCGGCACAGGACGAGGGCGTGAACGTGGTCGACGTGGCCAGGCTGACCGCCGACGCGATCCTGGCCAACCGCCTGTACATCCTGCCGCACGAGGCGGCGCGCGCCTCGGTCAAGCGTCGGTTCGAGCGGATTGACCGTACGTTCGACCAGCAGGCCGCTGAGGGCTGGGCCCACTAGAGACGCGCACCGGGATGAACAGTGCCGCGGCCGCCAACACGGCCAGCGGCAACAGGATTCCGTTCACGGTGGCATCCCGGGTGTTGTACATCTGCAGCATCGACAGGTGATAAATGCAGTGCAGTGTGTTGAAGACGAGCCACGTCAGCGCGGTGACCCTGACCAGGGTTTGGTTGGCGATCAAGAGGAACGTCACGGCGGTGAGCGTCGCCAATGCCAGAAACATCGCCCCGACGTCTTTGACGAAGTGCTCGTTGTACGGGCCGAGTTGCGGGAGCCAGCTCATGCCCAGACCGGGGAAATCGTCATACCAGTGGCGCGGCGCCACGTAGGCCCACACACCCGTGACGGCGCCGCCGGCGCCAAGAACGGCCAACAAGATTCGATGGAACAGTGCGTTCATACCCTTCAGACACCGCAGCGGTGAAAGATGTGACGACCCGACCGGGACCGGGACCGGCAAGGGCCGCCGTGAGCCCTTCGTACGCCGGCCGGATTCGCCCTACAGTGGACCACGACCGACCAGGAAGGGCACCGGGAACATGGCCGAAGAGCTGACGCCGCATTTCGAGGACGTGCAGGCGCACTACGACCTGAGCGACGACTTCTTCCGCCTGTTCCTCGACCGCACTCAGATGTATACGTGCGCCTACTGGCTTGGGGGCGACGACATGACCCTGGAACAGGCGCAGATCGCCAAGATCGATCTCTCGCTGAGCAAGCTGGACCTCAAGCCGGGCATGACGCTGCTCGACCTTGGCTGCGGCTGGGGAGCGGCCATGATGCGAGCCATCGAGAAATACGACGTCAACGTCGTCGGCATCACGCTGTCCAAGAACCAGGTCGCGCACGTCGAGCAGCTGTTCGCCGCATCGGACAGCCCGCGCTCCAAGCGGGTGTTGCTCGAGGGCTGGGAGCGGTTTCACGAGCCGGTGGATCGGATCGTGGCGATCGGCCCGTTCGAACACGTCGGCTACGACCGGTACGACGCCTTCTTCGAAAGGACTTACGAGCTGTTGCCGAGCGGCGGCACGATGCTGTTGCACACGATCACCGTCCTGTCGGAGAAGGAGATCATCGAGTCCGGCCTGCCACTCACTCCGGCGATCGTCGAATTCAGCGACTTCATGAAGACCGAGATCTTCCCCGGCGGCTACCTGCCGACCATCGACATGGTGAAAGAGTTCTCGGCGAAGGCCGGCTTCAAGCTGAAGCGTCGCCAGTCTTTGCAGCGGCACTACGCGAAGACCCTCGACGTATGGGCCGCGGGCCTCGAGGCACACAAGGCCGAGGCCATCGCGATCCAGTCCGAAGAGGTCTATGAGATGTACATGAAGTACCTCACCGGCTGCGCGAATCTCTTCCGCAAGGGCTACACCGACCTCAACCAGTTCACCCTGCGGAAGCAGTGATTGCGCCCGCGCCGGCGAGCTTTCAACCGCCGGGCTGGTTCACGGCGTGCATCGCGGGTGCGCTGCCGATGACGCCGTCGGCTTCCAGTTGCGCGATCTGCGAGTCGGCCAAGCCGAGCTCCGAGAGCAACTCGCGGTTGTGCTCGCCGAGCAGCGGCGCATGCCGGGTGTGGAAGCTGGCCGGCCCGTCCGAGAACCTCATCGGCACGGTGCTGAGCCTCGCCGGACCGCCCACCGGGTGATCCACCTCTTCGAAGAAGTGGCGAAATGCCAGCTGCTCCAGCTCGGTTTGGCGGTGCGGCTGCATGACCTTGGCCGCGGGCACGCCGGCGTCCCACAGGGTGCCGACGATTTCGTCGCGGCTGCGGGGCCCGCACCAGTCGGCCAGGTGTTCATCGATCAGGTCGTGGTGCGCCGCTCGGCCGGCCGCCGTCGACAGCTCGGGATCCGTTGCCCAAGAGGGCGATCCGAGCGCCTTGCCGAGCCGTTCCCACTGGTCGTCGGTCGCGACCGCGATGGCGACCCAACTGTCCGGGCGGCCGAATTCGTCGATATCGGCGCTGCGGTAGAGGTTTTGCGGCGCCGCCGTCGGTCCGCGGTTGCCGGCGCGCTGCAGCAGCGCCCCGTACGCGGAATACTCGATGACCTGCTCGGCGGAGATGTTCAACGCGGCGTCCACCATGGCCGCTTCCACCAGCGCGCCCTGACCGGTGCGGCGACGGTGCTCCAGCGCCAGCAGCAACGCGTTGAGGGCATGTATGCCCGCGTTGGGATCGCCGATCGAATACGGGTCGTACGGGGTCCGGTCGGCGTAACCGGTCATCCAGCTCACACCGGCCGCCGCCTCGATGACATACGCGAACGCCGGATTGTCGCGCCAGGGGCCGTCCAGGCCGAACCCGGGCATCCGCACCAGCACCGCGTCGGACTTGATCGCCTGAATCGCAGCGAAATCGAGCCCGATCTGGTCCAGCACCCGGGGCGTGAAGTTCTCGGCGATCACGTCACACGTGGCGATGAGCCGGCACAACAGCTCCCGGCCGCGCGGACTCTGCAGGTCCAGCGTCAGCCCCTTCTTGTTGGTGTTCAGCGCCGCGAATATCGGTGACTTCTCCCACCATTGGGCTTCGGTGACCGGTAGGCCGGCGATCAGCCGGGTGCCGTCGGGGCGGCGGGCGGATTCCAGGTGGATGACCTCGGCTCCGAGCATGGCCAGGAAGTGGGTGCCGCACGGGCCCGCCCAGAACGTTGTCATGTCCAGCACGCGAATCCCGCTGAGCGGCAATGGATTTACTGGTCGGGGAGTTCCCGGTGCGGCACGGGGAGCGCGGCGGGCAGCCCGGTAGCGCGACGTGTGCTCGCCCAGCCGCGGCGCGGGGGCCGGCGGACGAAGCCGGGCCGGCCGCATGCGGTACGGATGTCCCGGCTGCGCAAACCCGTCGCGCGGGTTGCGGACGAACGAACCGCGTTCGCGGAAGTGGTCCAGCGTTGCGACGTTGGCGCCGTTGGCAACCGGGGCGTTCGGGATTCGGAACGCCGTCGCCAATTCCCGGATGTCGTCAACCCTGTTGCTCTCGACCCACGCGTAGATCTCGTCGGCATGGATGTTGGCCTGCTCGGTGATCGTCAGCGGGGATTCCTCGTCGATCCATTCGGGGTGACCCACCATCGCGCACAGGTCGAACCACTGCTGCGCGGTGCCGCACCCGAGGTCCACCAGCCCGTCTTTGGCGCGGGCCACGCCCGGCACGGTCAGTCGCCGCTGGTCTCGCCATGGCCGCCCGAGCATTTCGAAGTAGGTGACCGGATAGTAGGTCAGGCTGAGGATCTGCGTTTCCAGCATCGACAGGTCCAGCAGCCGGCCCGGACCGCCGCCGTTTCGGCCGTGCCGCGACGCCAGCAGGGCGACGCTGGCGTAGACCCCGGCCAGGTATTCGCCGACCTGTCCGCCGACGAAGACCGGTGCGCGGTCCGGCTCGCCGCGTCCGAGTCCGATGATCCCCCCGGACCAGGCCTGCAGGGTGAACTCGGTGGCCGCCCGGTCCCGCCAGGGTCCCTCGAGGCCGAAGGGGGTGATCGACATGATGTCGAGGTGCGGGTGGCGGCCGCGGATGGCTACGGGCGTAAAGTGTGGAATTTCAACCACTTTCGAACCGCCGGACCACACCACCGCGTCCGCGGTGGCAAGCAGGCCGTCGACCAGATCGACGTCGTCGTCGACGCCGGGATCGGCGACGACGCTGTGCTTGGCGCCGGCGAGGAAGCTGAACAGCGCACCATCCGCGCCGGGCGGGATGGCGGCGCCGGAGGCCGACCACGAGCGCAGCGGATCACCTTCCGGCGGTTCGACTTTCACGATGTCGGCGCCGCCGTCGGCCAGCAGCTTCGTACAGTAGGCGCCCGCTATCCCGGTGGACAGGTCGACCACCGTGTAGCCGGCCAGCGGGAATCCGGGCGGGGGCTGCGGCACTAGCGCTTTCTCTTCCGCTTGACGTCCTTCTTGCTGCGCCCCTTCTTGCTGAGGCGCCAGTCCGCCGGGAACTTGCCGTCGTTGTCCTTGACCGCGTCGCTCAGGCCCCGCCGGATCGCGTCATCGAGCATGAAGTCGCCGTCGGAATCCGGCCGGACCTTCCCGCCCACCGACTCGAAGAAGCCGCCGAGCATGCTGCCCAGATATTCACCCTGGAACTGCTTCATGATTTCGAAGAACACCTTCTGCATGAAGACCGTGTCGGTGGGCCTGTTGCGCGCGCACGCCAGGGCGTACTTGTGCACCTCCGCCTCGAGCTGATCTCGCGGCACAACCCTGTTGAGAAAGTTGCAGTCGTACATCTCGGCGGCGGTGAAAGCCCTTCCGGTGAAGACCATTTCCTGAAACTTGCGAATGCCCATGGTCTGCGCCCACCACCACATGCGGGGGCCCCAGCCGAAGTATCGGAAGGAGGGATGCCCGAACAGGGCATCGTCGCTGGCGATCACCAGATCGGCGTCGGCCGCCTGGTAGAAGTGCCAGCCGTAGCAGTAGCCCTTGGCCTCGAGGATGCTGATCTTCTTGAAGTCCTGCAGGCCGCGGATGCCGGAGTTCGGGTTGGCATACCACTGGCCGAGGGTGCCGCCGTTGCGAAACGAACCGGGTGGGGGGAAAGTCACTTCGTCGCCGCCTACGCGGTATTCGGCGAGCCGCGGGCCCTGGTCGTCGGAATCCCGTACCCGCATTTCCTCGGTCAGGTCGGCGCCCGACCCGAGGTCGTCACCCTCGCCACGGATCACCAGGACCTTGACGTCGTCGTCGATGCCGGCGCGGTGCAGCAGGTCGGCATAGCGCAGCCGCGCGGCGATCGTGGGCGCGTTGAGGTGGCTCGGCCGGTCGAAGGTGATCGTCGCGATGCGCGTCTTGGCGTCCTTCTCATACCGGATGACCTTGTCCACCTGGTCATCCGGTTCGGATGGCGCGTCAGGGCCGCGAGACATAAGTGGTTGCGAAGGTCATCGGCGGGTCGTCGCAACGGTTTATGTGTCGCGACATCATCCCTGCCGATGCGGGCTGGTGGTCAGCACTTCGGGGCCGTCGGCGGTGATCAGCACCGCCTCGCGCCCGAACACCGCCCCGACGCCCCGCTCCCAGACGTAGCCCGTCACGGCGAGCACCATGCCCGGCTCCAGTCGCTCGCCGGCCGCGGTGCGTGGCAGGTGCTTGGACACCACCGGCGGGTCGAAGCCCATGCCCAGGCCCCGGGCCACCGGCATCGGGGGCTCGGGCTCACCCGCGGCGTCGTAGGCGGCCAGCAGTTCGTTGGCCGCGGCGCCGGGCCGGCATGCCCCTAACAGCCTGGCCCACAGGCCATCCCAGCGCCGATAGAGCGCCGCGCCGCCGGCGCCGTCCGCCGGCCACGTCCGGCCGACCTCGCCCATGTAGCCCCCGGCAAGCACACCCGCCGAGAACGCCACCAGATCACCGCCTTTCACGCGGCCGTCACCGTTGACCCGCCGCCACGAGCTCTCCGGCGAAGTGATCCAGGCGAATTCCTGATTGGACGGCGTACTCACGCCGCCGGCCGCCATGGCCTCAAGCATGACGCCGGCAAGCGTTTGTTCGCGCACGCCCGGATGCAGCTCGGCCACCGCGGCGGCCAGGCCGGATTCGGCGATCGTTATCGCCGCCCGCAGTGCCGCCACCTCCTCGGCCGTCTTGATGCGCCGGGCGGCGCGCATGGCTGGTTCCCCGTCGACCAGCTCGGCATTGGGGAACGCGGTCGGCAGCAGCTGCGCGAAAGCCGGTGAGATGGCGTCGGTTCCGACGCGGTGCGCGGCGGCCGCACCGTCGATACGCTGCAGCGCGGATATGGTGTTCCCCGGGTTCCACGAGATGCCATAGAGATTCTCGTGCGGGATGTCGTCGGGAACGCCTTCGTCCCAGGTGCTGAGCAGGTGGATGGCGCCGGTTTCGCGCACCAGCACGCAGGACGGGCCGAAGGGCCGGGTGCCGGCGACCCAGAGCTGCGGGGCGCCGGTGACGTAGCGGATGTTGGCCTGGCGCCCGAGGACCAGGACGTCGAGGTCGTGGGCCGCCATCTGCTCGAGCACCCGCTCGCGGCGGCCCAGGCGCAGCGTCCGATCGTCAGGGCGAACTTCAACTGACATGGGGGCCATAGGGGGCATAGGGATAGTCGGTCAATCGAGTCGAGCCTTCCTCCGTGATCACCACGACCTCTTCGCTGCGGTAGCCGCCGGTGCCGTCTTCCCAGACCACCGGCTCGAGCACCAACACCATGCCCTGCTGCAGGACGAAGTTGTCGTCGAACTCCTGCCCGAGATCGGTTCCGATCATCGGCATCTCGGCCGCGTTGACGCCGATGCCGTGGCCGAGGTAGAAGTGCGGCAGCCAGGGCCGGCTGCCGCCGTTGGCCGCGATGGCCGCTCGGCCGAGGTCACCGGCGGTTGCCCCGGCGCGCGCCACGCTCTCGACGGCGGTCATGATCTCCTGCCACTTGTCGAACTGGGCCTGCTGACGCGGCGACGGGTCGCGGCCCACCAGCCAGGTGCGCCCGAAGTCCGAGCAATAGCCGTGGTAGGTGATGCTGACGTCGGTCCACAGCACGTCGCCTTCGACCAGTTCGCGCTCGGTGCTCAGCAGCGGCAACGCCAGATCGCCGTGCGTCGTCCACACCCCTTCCGCCTTGCTGGGCGGCATCACCTGCCAGATCGGTTCCAGCATGCTGGCCATGGCGCCCAGTTCGAAGGCTCGCCGCAGAAAGCCGGCGGACAGGTCGATCTGCCGGACGCCGGGCGCCAGGGCCTTGTGCACATCGACCATCGCCTCGTCGGTGATGCGAACGGCGGTGCGGATGCAGGCCAGTTCGTCCGGGGTCTTGATGACCTTGGCGGCACTGACGATGGCCGACGCGTCGGCGGGACCGCCGTTGGGGAACAACGACTTCGTCGCGCGCGACATGGCACCGGTGCACTCGTCGACCGCGACCACCGCCCCTGCCGGAATGAGATCGGCCAGCTTGCGGGCGAAATCGCTTACCCCTTCTTCGAATTCGAGATAGACAGGCCCATGCAGGTGGTCGGGCGGCAGCTCCGACTCGTGGGCCGCGCCCTCGCGGAACGGCAGGAACAGGTGCGGCCACTCATCACCGGCGACCACCACGGCCACGGGCCGCTCGACGTAGGAAAGCCCGGCATCGCCCAGCGGCCAGCTCGTCCCGGTGGCGTAGACCACCGCGCTGTTGCCCAGCAGGATCAGCGCGTCCACACCGCGCTCGGCCATCGCCGCCCGCAGCCGAGTTCCCGTCTCGCGGCGCATGCGCGTCAGGTCGGGCGCCTCGGGGATCGCCAGCCCGCCCGCTTGCGCGAAGGCCGTCACTACAACCCCAGGAACTTCGTGACGTTGCCGCTGACGATGCGCGCCGCGTTCTCCGGCCCGACCGCCTCGACGACCGCGGCGAGCGACTTTTCCGAATAACCGTAGGTGCTTTCGTTGTGCGGGTAGTCGCTGGACCACATCACCTTGTCCACA
Organism: Mycobacterium sp. E2699; assembly: GCF_001666745.1. Classification (NCBI taxonomy): domain Bacteria; kingdom Bacillati; phylum Actinomycetota; class Actinomycetes; order Mycobacteriales; family Mycobacteriaceae; genus Mycobacterium; species Mycobacterium sp. E2699. The sequence continues at coordinate 156,926 of NZ_LZJH01000048.1, forward strand.
CCGATCTTGTCGATCAGCTGCAACCCCAGTGGGTCGACCATGAACGATGCGCTCATGTGGTTGTCCCAGTAGTAGCGCACGTCGTGCTCCAAAGGCCGATTGAACATGTGTTGATAGGAGGCCACCAGATGCTCGGCATCCTGCAGCGCCCAGGGCACCCAGGCGATTCCGCCCTCGAACCAGCCGAGGCGCAGCGAGGGGTGCCGGTCCAGAATGCCGCCGAAGATGTACTTGGCGAACGTCTCCCGGAATCCGTCGATGTTGATCATCATCCCCACGACGACGCTGTTGAACTCGGTCGGGCTCTTCGGCGGCGTCTCCCCGATGTGGTGAGTGATCGGCAGGCCGGAGGCTTCGATCTCGTCCCAGACGGAGTCCATCGACGTGCTCGAGTAGTCGATCGGGTTGCCGTCGTCGTCCTTGCCCGGGTTCAGCGGCATCAGGAACGTCTTGAGGCCCAACGACTTCAGCTCGTCCAGCGTCCGGCGCGCGCCCTGCGGATCCCACCAGTTGATCAACCCGGCGCCGTAGAAGTGCCCGTCGGAGCGCTCCTGCAGCTCCGCGATGTACTCGTTGTAGATGCGAAATGCGAGCTCGCGAAGCTTCTTGTCCGGGTAGTGGAAGAGCGCGAGCACCGCGTTGGGGAACGCCAGTTCCTTGTCGACTCCGTCGTCGTGCAGCTCCTGGATGCGGGCCTCGATGTTGGTGCTGGCGGCGCCGGGCAGGTCGTCGTATTGCATCAGCACCGCACTGAAGTCACCCGGCAGGAACGACTGCCCCTTGCGCCCGACCTGATAGGCGCCGTCCTCATACCAGATTCGTGGCGCCTTGTCCTTCAGCTCCTCCGGGAAGCGCTCGTAGAAGATGTCGGCGGCCAGCGACACGTGGTTGTCGGCGGAAAAAACCACCGTCCCTTCCGGCAGCCCCACGTTGCTGCCGCTGGCGTGCCCGCGGCGATCCTTCGGTGCGCCAAAGCCTCCGGGCGGGTAAAGCGAAACGGTGCTTGTTTGAGTCGTCATCATTGACCCTTCCATTCGGAATTGAAATCGGCGCGGTTACCAGGTCACCGGCAATTCGTAGACGCCGTAGGCGAGCCGGTCATGCTTGAACGGCACCTCCTCGAACGGGATGCCCAACGCCAGCGTCGGGATTCGGCGGAACAGCGTGCGGTAGACGATCTGCAACTCCGCGCGGGCGAGTTGCTGACCGACGCACTGGTGCCTGCCGTATCCGAACGCGACGTTGCGATCCGCCCCCGACCTGTGCAGGTAGAGCCGATCGGGCTCGGTGAAGACGCGCGCATCCCAGTTCGCCGGGGCCAGGTCGATGATGATGCCCTCGCCGGCGCGGATGACCTCGCCGGCGATGGTGATGTCTTCGAGGGCCACGCGGCGCTGACCGTTCTGGATGATGCTGAGGTAGCGCAACAGTTCCTCGACGGCGTTGGCGACGATCTTGGGCTCCTCGGCGTCGCGGATCACGGCCAGCTGGTCCGGATTCTGCAGCAGCGCAAGCACACCCAGCCCGATCATGTTCGACGTCGTCTCGTGGCCCGCGATCAGCAGCCCGGTGCCCAACTGCGCGGCCTCATTGACGCTGAGCTCGCCGGCCTTGACCCGCTCGGCCAGGTCGGAGACAGCATCTTCGGCCGGGTTTTCCATCTTCGCCTCGACCAGCCGGGCCAGGTACTTGTTGAGGCTCATCGCGCCCTTGACGGTGTCCTCCCCCGTCGCGTAGCGCGCGAGCCCGACGTTGGCGTGGTGCTGGAACATGTCGGCGTCTTCGTAAGGCACGCCGAGCAGCTGGCTGATCACCAGCGACGGGACCGGCAGGGCCAGCGCGGTGACGAGGTCGGCCGGCTGCGGCCCGGCGAGCATCGCGTCGATGTGGTCGTCGGTGATCTGCTGGATGCTCGGGCGCAGTCCCTCGACTCGCTTGAAGGTGAACGGCTTGGACAACATCCGCCTGAATCGCGTGTGTTCCTCGCCGTCGGATGTGAAAACCGATCGCGGGCGCTTGTGCACGGTGGACAACATGCCCGCGTTCCAGTGCGGAAACCCGGGCGTGCGGTCGTCGACGCTGACCCGTGAATCGGAGAACAGTTCCCGCACTTGGTCATAGCCGGTGATGAGCCAGGGGGTGCTGCCGTCCCAGATTCGGACCCTGGACAGCGGCTTCGCTCCGGCGAGCGCCATGACGTCCGGAGGCGGGGCGAACGGGCAGCCCGCGTCCCGCGCCATCGGATAGTCCGGAATCTGGCGATCCGCTTCGGTTCTCGTGCTCGTCAACGTGTCCGACATTTCATTCCTCGATGTGAATGGCCAGCGCGGGGCAGGCCGCGGCGGCGCGGCGAGCGCCCTCGGCCTGCTCGGGTGTTGGATGGGAATTGAGCAAAACGACCACGCCGTCGTCGTCGCGCTGGTCGAACACCTCGGGCGCGTTCATCACGCAGTTACCCGACGATGCGCAGATACCTTGGTCCACGGTCACTTTCATCGCGGTCCCCCTACTCGTCCGCCGTCACGGGCGCCAGCCACAGGCCGACGATCGCGTCGATGAGCCCGGACGCGGCCGCGCGCCAAGACGACTGGTGCATCGACGAACCCGTCGCGAGCGCCCGCTCGCGGTCGGCGCAGGTGTGCATCAACAGGTTGCGAGCCATGATGTTGCGTTCGAATCGCACCTCGGCCGGCAGGTCGGGCAGGCAGGCGTTGATCCCGTCGACGACCTCAACCAGCGACCGAGAGCTGAGCGCACCCTTGACGATGATGTTGTAGTAGGCCGGATCGGTCATCGCCTGCGCGGCGAAGCGCGCGTACCAGGTGGGATTTCCGAGCTCCTCGAGATGGTCGGTCAGCGGGCGCACCAGGCAGGCCACCCAGCCCCGCATGTCGGCCGAGCCGCCCGACTCCAGCAGGTCGGCCACCATGTCTTCGCGCAGCCGCTCGACGGGACCGCGGTGTTTCTGCTCGATGGCGCGCACCAGGTCGGCCTTGGTGCCGAAGTGGTAGCCAACCGCGGCGTTGTTCCCCTGCCCGGCGGCCTCACTGACCTGCCGGTTGGACACCGCGAACATGCCGTGCTCGGCATACAACCGCTCGGCCGCCGCCAGGATCGCCTCCTGGGTGGAGCTGGCCCGCTCGGTGCGAACGGTGCGGCCCGCGGTCGTCATTCCGCCAGTCAACCCCGCCCCGCGCTTTAAGTCAAGCGCTTGATTTAAACGTTTGACGGCGGACGTCGCATCATCAGCCCTCGCGCTTCTTGGAGCGGATCGGCTTGCCCGCGGACGTGCCCCCGTCCACCGGCAGCACGGTGCCCGTCACGTACCGCGACCGATCGGTGGCGAAGTACAGCGCCGCCTCGGCGACGTCCTCGGCCGTTCCCTCGCGCTTCAGCGGCCGGTCGTCCCGCATCGTCTGGCGGATCGCGGCCTCGAACCGCTCGAGCTCCTGCGGGTCCACGTCCGCCGCCGACTTCGCCACCAGCGGCGTCGGGATGCTGCCCGGCGCGATGGCGTTGACGCGAACCTCGAAGTACGCCAACTCAATTGCCGCGCACTTGGTGAATTGGTTGACGGCCGCTTTGGACGCGCGGTAGCTCATCACGCCCCCGCCGGCCTGGATCCCCCCGATCGAGCTGATATTGATAATCGATCCCCCGCCGTGAGCGGCCATGTGCCGAGCGGCATCTCGGGTTCCCGCCATCACGCCCAGGACGTTGACGGCCATGACCCGGTGAAAATCGGCCAGATCGTCGTCGAAGAATCGGCGATGCATCTTGCTCGAGACGCCGGCGTTGTTGACCATCACATGCAGACCGCCGAATTTCTCGACGGCCGCGGCCACCAGGGTCCCGACCTGCTCGGGATCCGAGACGTCCGTCCACCGGAAGACGGTGTCTTGTCCCAACCCTGTCGCGAGCGCCTCGCCCCTATCCGTTTCGACATCGGCGACGACGACCCGCGCGCCCTCGGCCACAAACTTCTCCACGATGCCGCGACCGATGCCCGATGCGCCGCCGGTGACGATTGCTACCTTGCCGGCGAGTTCGTTGACCACACGACGAGTTAATCGGCGACGGTGGGGTTAAGTCAAGCAGTTGATTTAAGCCCTCGCCCGGCACCTGGAGGCATATCAATCCACTTTCGGAAGTGGAAGGCTGAGTGCACCGCTTAATCGGCTACTTTGGGAGGGCTTGATCATGAAGATCTTGGTTATCGGCGGCACCGGACTCATCGGCTCGCAGGTCATCGCCAATCTGACCGCGCTGGGACACGAGGCGATCTCGGCCTCACCGCGTTCGGGCGTCGACTCCGTCACCGGCGAGGGCCTCGCGGAGGCGGTGGCGGGGATGCACACCGTCGTGGACGTGTCCAACTCGCCCTCGTTCGATGACGACCCCGTCATGCACTTCTTCACCACGTCGACCCGAAACCTGCTCGCCGCCGAGCGCGCGGCGGGTGTGCGGCACCACGTCGCGCTCTCGATCGTCGGCGCCGACCGCGCCCCGGACAGTGGCTACATGCGGGCCAAGGTCGCCCAGGAGAAGCTGATCGAGGAATCGGGGGCCCCGTATTCGATCGTGCGGGCGACCCAGTTCTTCGAATTCGTCGGCGCCATCGCGGATTCCGCGACCGACGGCGACACCGTCCGCCTGCCGGTCGGCGCATTCCAGCCGATCGCGGCCAAGGACGTCGCCACCGCCGTCACCGGGGCGACGATCAGCGACCCGACCAACGGCAGGACCAACATCGCCGGGCCCGAAAAGCGCGGCATGGACGAGTTCATCCGGACCGCGCTTGCCGCAGCCGACGATCCCCGCCATGTGGTGGGCGACCCCGAGGCGCAATATTTCGGCACCCGGCTCGATGAGCACACCATCGTTCCCCTCGACAGCGAGGACGCGACGATCTACCCGACCCGCTTCAGCGATTGGACGGCCACCCGGGCGACCAGCGGTGCGCATTAGGCGCCGCGGGACTGACCGGGGGGTGTAGCGATGCCGCGGGTTGCGATCATCACCGGGGTCGACGAGGTCGCCGCCGAACCCGGCGTGGCGCCGGTACCGGCGGACCAGATCTACCAGTACGCCCGGTAACCCGACGATTCAGCACTTGCGTTCCAGCCGGCGGCCGAGCACGGTATAAGGCGCCGGGGCGGTTCGACGCCAGACGAGGAGCGCTCAATGCCCGTGCTGCCCATAAGGGGCGTCCCCTTCGACGGGGCTCAGTTGACCAGGCGCGGCTTCATGGCCGCCGGCATCGCCGGCGGCCTGGCGCTGGCGGGCTGCAGCCAATCCGACACCCAGGCATCCGGCGCCGCCGCGAAGATGGCCGCCGCCATCGCCGCCGCCGAGAAGGCGCGGCCGCACAGCGGGCGCACCGTGACCGCCAGCCTGACCCCCCAGCCGGCCCAGGTCGATCTCGGTGGGCCCATCGCCCGTACGTTGGCCTACGGCAACGCCATCCCGGGACCGCTGATCCGGGCCAGGGTCGGTGACGAGCTGGTCGTCACCGTCTCGAACCGGCTCGATCATCCGACGTCGGTGCATTGGCACGGCATCGCGTTGCGCAACGACATGGACGGCGCCGCGCCGGCCACCCCGAACATCCCGGCCGGCCGGGACTTCACTTACCGGTTCTCCGTGCCGGATTCGGGCACCTACTGGGGCCATCCGCACACCGGCCTGGACGCCGACATGGGCCTCTATCTGCCGGTCATCGTCGACGACCCGAGTGAGGGCGACTACGACGCCGAATGGGTTGTCGTCCTTGACGATTGGACGGACGGCATCGGGAAGAGCCCGCAGCAGCTCTACAGCGAGCTCACCAGCCCGAACAAGCCGAGCCGGTCGAGCATGCCGACGACGTCGTCGACGAGACCGACCACCGCGACAACCCCCAGGTCGGCCGCCGGCTCCGCGACCTCGACGACGCCGACATCAGCTATGCCCGGGATGCCGGACAACGGCGGCGGGACGAGCGATCTGCTCGGCGGCGACGCCGGAGACATCGACTACCCCTACTACCTGATCAACGGCCGCATCCCCGCGGCGCCCACGACTTTCAATGCCAAGCCGGGCCAGCGCATCAGGATCCGCTTCATCAACACCGGCTCCGACACCGCCTTTCGCGTCGCGCTGGCCGGCCATTCGATGACGGTCACCCATACCGATGGTTACCCCGTGGTGCCGACCGAGGTCGACGCACTTCTGATCGGGATGGCGGAACGCTACGACGTGATCGTCACCGCGGCCGACGGCGTCTTCCCGTTGGTCGCGCTCGCCGAAGGGAAGAACGATTTGGCGCGCGCGCTGCTGTCCACCGGAACGGGCAGCCCGCCCGACGCGGGATTTCAACCGGCCGAACTGGGCAAGCGGGTGGGCACCATCGAAATGTTCACGGCCACAACACCCGTCAATCTGGGCCCGCCCCAGCCCGATCTCAACCTCCCGGTCATGCTGGGCGGCAACATGATGCAATACAACTGGATGATCAACGGGCGGCCCTACAGCGACACGGATCCGCTGCACGTTCGACTGGGCGAACGGCCCACCATCACGTTCGACAACCCGACGATGATGTATCACCCGATTCACCTGCACGGACACACTTTTCAGCTGGTCAACGCCGACGGTAGCCCGGGCGCCCGCAAGGACACCGTGATCGTGCTGCCCAAGCAGAAGGTGCTCGCCGTGCTGGTCGCCGACAATCCGGGGTTGTGGCAGTTGCACTGCCACAACACCTACCACCAGGAGGCGGGCATGCAGACCCGGCTGGACTACGCCTTCTGACGCCCCGCCGCCGCGAAAAAGTCCAACAGCAACCCGTTGACCGCCGACGGCCGCTCGATCTGCGGGCAGTGACCGGCGCGGGCAATCACCTCCGAGCGGCCGCCCGCGATCTGTTTGGCGATCTGCTCGCCCCACCCGGACGGCAGGAGCTTGTCGTCTCCCCCCTCGACGACAAGCGCTGGCACGTTGATGCGCTCGTAGGCCCGCGCGCTCGACGGGGTCGACGACGGTGTTGCACCGGGGCGGCGGAATCGGGCCGCCGCCACGGCTTCCCATGCCCCGGGCGCGGTGCTCGATTCGTACCGGCGTCGCACGTAGTCCTCGTCGGCCGGGTAGCCGGGGTCGTGGAACAGCGCCTCGACGATGCGCCGCATCGCCGGCAGGGTCGCGTCGTACTGCTGCAGCGCGTCGAAGTGCCGGTTCTGCTGGATCTCCCCGCCCCCGCAGATCGCGACCAGGCTGCGGATCGGCAGCCTCGGCTCGTCCGCCGTGGCGTCGGTGAGCAGGTTGATGGCGCCCATCGAGTTGCCGACGAAGTGCGCCGAGTCGATGCCGAGCAGCTCACAGAACCGCGCCACGTGCCGAATCCGCATGCCGCGACCATCGACGAAATCGATGACCTTGGCCGATTGTCCGAAGCCCAGCTGGTCGGGCGCCACCACACGGTGCCGCGTGGCGAGGGCGGCGATGTTGCGCTCCCACCCGAGTTCGGCGCTGCCGCCGAACTCCCCGCCGTGCAGCAGGACCACCGGGTCGCCTTCGCCCGCCTCGAGGTAGCTGGTGACCAGCCCGTCGACCAGCATCGTCCTGCGTTGGACGTCCATCACTTGATCGCGATCGGATTCACCGGGGAGCCCACGGCGCCAACGACTCTCAGCGGCGGCGCGATGAGCTGGAACTCGTAGACGCCGTCGGCCGCGCAGTCGTCCGCCAGCGCTTTGAGGTCCCAGTACTCGCCGAAGATCAACCCCATATCGCGCAGGCAAAGCAGGTGCAGGGGGAAGGTGATCCCGTCGACGCCGGATACCAGGTCCTCCACCTGGAGGTTGTCGGCCGCGACCGCCGCGACCTCGTGATCGTGCAGCCACGGCGCGCAGCGCCAGTCCAGCCCGGAGTAGCCCTCCGACTTGTTGCCGGTCATGAGAAACCTTGTCCACCAACCGGTGCGGATCAACACGATGTCGCCGCGCCCGACGGTCACCCCCTGGGCGCGCACCACGTCGTCCAGTTCCTCCGGGGTGATCGGGTTGCCGGCTTCGAGGAAGACCTCGGCGCCACGATGCCGAACCAGATCGAGCAGCACGCCGCGCGACGTGATGCCCTTGACGTCGACCTTGTCGATGCCGCAGTGGTAGGCACCCATGCTGGTCACCGAATCCGCCGGGAAGCCGTTGTAGAGCTGGTCGTCGTAGTAGACGTGTGACAGCGCGTCCCACTGGCTGGCCGCCTGCAACGGCATGATGATCATGTCGTCGTTGAAGCGGAAGGGGTTGTCGGCGGTCATGTATCCACTCAGCTGTTTCGCCAACGGATTCCGCGCCCACTCTGCTCCGTACTTGGCCAGCGTGTGCACGTCGCCGCCGTCCACCGTCATGACGTGCACCGGGTTGTGCCGAAACTCGAAGGCGCCCTGCGGCCCCGACGCACCGAAGTCCACGCCGAGCGGAAACACCTTGCCGTGCCGCACCAGGCCCGCGGCCTGGGCGACCTTGTCCGCGGTGATGAAGTTCAGCGTGCCCAGCTCGTCGTCGTCTCCCCACCGCCCCCAGTTGGACACGTCGCGAGCGACCTTCCGAAAGTCCGTCAAGCCGGCCACGGAGCGCGTCCTTCCTCGAGTTCCCGGGCGATCGCGGCGCCCACGTTTCCGCCGTCGACCCACAACACCTGGCCGGTAATGTAGCTGGCCGCATCGCTGTTGAGAAACAGCAGAACCGAGGCCTGTTCGGCCGGCCCGGACACGCGTCCCAGCGGCTTGGGGATGTCGTCGAGGAAGCCCTGCCCGTACGCGGTCCGCAGCTGATCGAGGATCGGGGTTTCGGTGACGCCCGGGCCGGTGCAGTTGATCCGGATGCTCCGCGCGCCGAGGGGCGCGGCGTTTTGCATGGTGTACAGGATGATCGCCTCTTTGGACAATTGGTAGCCGGTGCCCACCGCGTCGGGGTGGGCATGACACCAGTCGACGCCATCCCGCATCGTCGCGGTCTTGAGCAGCGGCGCCACCGCCCGCAGATGGTCGCGGTAGCCCGCCGCCGCGAGCGAGGAGACGCTGACGATCGACGACCCCGCGGGCATCTTGCCGATCAGCGCCTCGGTGACCTGCCGCAGCCCCAGGAAGTTGATGGTGACCACCAGCGGCGGGTCGCCGATCCCGGACGAGACGCCCGCCACGTTGAACAGCGCGTCGACCGGCCCGTCGATGGACGCCACCGCGCGATCGATCGAATCCGGGTCGGCGAGATCGACCTCGTGAAAACCGCTGAGCTCCAACGAGGGGCGGCGCTTATCCAGCCCGACGACGTCCGCCCCGGCTTCGGTGAGCTGCCGCACCACGTGCTCTCCGATGCCCGATGCGCATCCGGTCACCACCGCACGGCGGCCGTCGTAGCGCCACAGCTCCTCGATTCGTCCCAAGGCTCAAACCGCTTCCGGTATCGCGCGCGTCCTACTGCTCCTTGGCGCGCTGCTGCTCCTTCAGGCGCTGCGCCGCCTGGACGCGGCCCTCGTTGATTTCCGCCATGGCTTCGGGGATCTCGCTGGCGGTGAACTTGTCGCGGCCGGTGGGCAGCCCGCCGAACGCGTAGGTTTCATCGAACAGCGGTGCGGCCGAGGCCGGTCGGCGCGCCTCGACCTTCTCGATGACCGGTGCGAGCCGCTTGGCCTTGGCGGCCACGGCCTTCGCGTCGCGTTCGATGAACTCGGGCAGCACCTCCTTGCCCATCAGCTCGATGGATTCCATCGTGCCCTCGTGGCTGCGCGGGTTGAGCAGCAGGATGATCTCGTCGACGCCGCTGTCCTCGTAGCCGCGCAGGAACTCGCGGACGGTGGCCGGGGATCCGATCGCGCCGCGCCCGGGGCCGTAGGCCAGCGTGGGGTCCTTCTCGACCTCCTCGAGGTAGCGCTTCCACACCCCGGTGCGGCCCGGCGTGTGCATCCCGGTCAGGTAGTAGTGCATGATCCCGAACGAGAAGAATCCACCGCCCTGGCCCAGGCGTTGCAGGGCCTCCTCTTCGGTCTTGGCGACCATCATCGACAGGTCACCACCGATGGCCAGGATGTTGGGATTGATCTGCGGGGTGATCGGCACGCCGTTCTCCTCGAACTCCTTGTAGTAGCCGTTGACCCGGTCGGTCAGCGGCCCGGGACCGGTGTAGGCGAAACTCAATGCCCCGATGCACTTCTGGGCGGCCATCTGGACGCTGGCCGGCCGCGTGCAGGCCACCCAGACGGGGGGATGCGGCTTTTGCATCGGCTTGGGGATGACGTTGCGGGGCGGCATCTGGATCTGCTCGCCCTTGAATCCCGTGAACGGCTCCTCGATCATGCAGCGGATCGCCACCTCGAGGGCCTCCTCCCACTGCGCGCGCTTGTCGGCGGGATCGACGTCGAATCCGCCGAGTTCACCGACGGAGGAACCTTCGCCGGTGCCGAACTCGACCCGCCCGTTGGACAGCAGGTCGATGGTGGCGATGCGTTCGGCCACCCGGGCGGGGTGATTGACCGCGGGCAACAGGTGCATGATGCCGAACCCCAGCCGGATGTTCTTGGTCCGCTGGCTGGCCGCGGCCAGGAAGATCTCCGGCGCGGTGGAATGGCAGTACTCCTCGAGGAAGTGATGCTCGGTGAGCCAGACGGTGGAGAAGCCGGCCTTGTCCGCGGCCTCGACCTCATCGAGGCAGTCCTGCAACAAGACCCGCTCGTCGTCCGGCGCCCACGGCCGCGGCAGGGCGAATTCGTAGAACAGCGATATTTTCATGTGCTACCTCCTATGAGAACTAAGGGATTGGCTCGCAAGGTGTTTCGCGGCGACGAAACCGAAGGTCATGGCCGGTCCGATGGTCGCCCCGGCGCCGGCGTAGCTGCGGCCCATGACCGGTGCCGCGGTGTTGCCGACCGCGTACAGGCCCGGCACCACCGTGTCGTCGGTGCGCAGCACCCTGGCGTACTCGTCGGTGCGCAGGCCACCCGAGGTGCCGAGATCGCCGAGGACGATGCGAAACGCGTAATACGGCGGGTCGCCCAGTGGGTACAGGTTGGGGTTCGGCAGGGTCGGGTCGCCGTAATAGTTGTCGTACACGCTGTCGCCCCGGTTGAAATCGTCGTCGTGACCCCTGCGTGCGAGTTCGTTGAAGCGGCGCGCGGTTTCGGAGAGTTGGCGCGCTGGAACGCCGATCTGCGCGGCCATGTCGTGCCAGCTCGCCGCCGCCTTCACCACGCCCGACTCCAGCCAGGCCCGCGGGACCTTGCGCCCGGTGGGAACGGGCGCGCCCGGGATCTTCGGTATCGGCAGGTGCCCGCCGATGACGTAGCGGTTCCACGACCGGTTGTCGGTGATGAGCCAGCACGGGATGTGGGTGACCCCGGACCTCTGGCCGTCGATCATCGCGTGACCGAAGTCCATGTAGGGCGCCGCCTCGTTGATGAAGCGCTTCCCGTCACCGTTGACGATGAACTGCGCCGGCATCATCCGCTCGTTGAGCATGAACTGCATGCGGCCGTCCGGCCACTGGATCGCCGGGAACCACCACGCCTCGTCGAGCAAGTCCGTTGCCGCGCCCACCTTTTGGCCGGCGCGGATGCCGTCGCCCATGGCGGCCGGGTTGCCGAAGCTCCAGTCCTGGTCAACCTCGGGCAGCTGCTCCTTGCGCCAGGCGAGGTCGTGGTCGAAGCCGCCCGACGCCAGGATCACCCCGAGGCGGGCGCCGATCCGCCGGACGTCGCCATCCGTTTCCACCAGCGCGCCGGTCACCGATCCGTCGGCGTCGGTGAGCAACTCGGTCATCGGCGCGCCGAGCCACAACGGGATCCCGCGATCCCGCATGGCCAATCGGAGCCGGGCCGCCAGCGACTGCCCGATCGCCGCCATCCGCTCGCCGAGGACCCGGGCCCGCACCATGCGCGAAATCAGCTTCAGCAGCACGCCCTTGCCGGTCCACGACTGCCGGATCCGGTAGAACGTCCGCAACTCCTTGGGCCCCAGCCAGATTCCCTTCGGGGCGAGCGCCAGGGGCTTGAGCAGCCTCTGTTCGTCGACGCCCAGCTTGCGCAGGTCGATGGGCGGCACGTTGATCGTGCTGCCCAACTCCGACCCGCCGGGCAGCTCCGGGTAGTAGTCCGCGTAGCCGGGCTTCCAGACGAACTCGAACCAGCCCGAAAGGTTTTCGAGGAACTCGAGCATTCGCGGCGCGTGCTCGACGTACTGCCGGATGCGTGCCTCGCTGACGAGGCCGTCGGTGATCCTCGAGAGGTATTTCACGACGTCGTCTGGCGACGGCGTGTAGCCCTCCCTGCGTTGCGCGGGCGCGCCGGGCACCCAGATGCCGCCCCCCGACAGGGCCGTGGAACCGCCGAAGTACGGCGACTTCTCGATCACCAACGCGTCCAGCCCGGCGGCCTGCGCGGTCAACGCGGCCGTCATGCCACCGCCGCCGGACCCGACGACGAGCACGTCGACCACGTGGTCGAAGCCGTCGGCTGTCGAAGGGGCTACGCTCATCCCGGCACCGCCGTGCGGATGGCGAAGCCGGCGATGAGCTCGGCGGCCGGCTTGTAGTAGCGCACCGTGGTCCGGTAGGGCCCGGCGGTCTCCAACGCCGCGAAAGCCGCCACCCACGTCCTGATTTCGTGCGCCGAGCTGCCGCCCTCGTACGCGACGAACGAATTCGACCACTGATCGAGCTCCGCCAGTCGCCCCTCGTCGACGATCTCGAGAAATCGGTGGTCCCAGACCGGGTTGAGCGGCTGCAGGTCGCTGTCGCCACCGGCGAAGTTTCTGGCCGCGTCGATCACGGCCGCCTGCCGAGCCCGTCGCTGCTCGGACGTCATCGGCCGGCCGTCCACGATCCGCTCGAGAACCGCCGGGGGCGCGGTCGCGAGCGTCGGCACCGGCGGGCTGTGGGACAGCCCACCGGAACCTATGATCAGCACCCGCTTGTCCAGCCCCGCCAGGTAGGCGCCGACGGCGGCACCCAGCGCGCGGCAACGGTGCAACGGCCCCAACGGCACCGCGATCGCGTTGACGAAGAGCGGGATCACCGGCCGCGCGGTGGCATCGCCGAACAGCTTCTCCAGCGGCTGCACCGTGCCGTGGTCGACGTCCATGCCGGCCGACACCGCGACGTCGACACCGGCATCGAGGATGGCTTGCGCACAGTCGGCCGCCAGGCGCTCGGGAACGTCAAGCGGCCCGGCGTGGGTGCCATAATCACCAACGCCGTTGGCGCGCATGCCGATGCAGAAGGGCGGCATCACCTTGTAGAAGAACCCGTTGTAGTGGTCCGGCGAGAAGATGACGACGAGTTCGGGGTCGACTGCTTCGACGAACTCGCGCGCCTGCGCGATGGCGCCTTCGATGTCGTCAAGCAGGTCCCGCGACGGCCCCGGAAGATTCAGGAGCGGGCTGTGGGACATGCAGCACAGAGCCAGTGTCATGGTGGAGGTCACCCCCTCCCGGCGTGAGGGCGAGGGCGTCCAGCAGCGAGGCGCTCAGCTCGGGCGCGAGCTGGGCGATGCAGGCGCCCGCGATGCACCGATCGGGTCGCAAGAACAGCACCGACTCCTGATGCGTATCGAACCAGGACTTCACCGCGCCACCGCGATCACCGACCACCACGACGTCGGGATCGTCGTGGCCGGTCCAGTGCAGCTGGGTCAGCGGCCGCAGCGCAACGAAGTGCGCGCCCAGGGCCTTCCACTTCGCGAACGCCTCGTCGCCGAGGATCTTGCGCGGGTTGTTGTTCCAGCACAGCACGGCGAACCAATCACCCAGCACGTCGTCCAGGAGGACGTCCCGCTCGGTGCGGATGTCCACCCGTGGCTGGATGAACAGGGTGCCCACCGGGGATTCGGCGCGGCGCGGCGCGGAGTGCGCGGGGTTATGTACAACGGCGCCCTGCTCGTAGCGCGGCATCGGCTTGAACCGCATTTCGAGCACATATCGCTTGAGGGACGGCACAATTGACGCCGAACGCACCAGGAGGTCCCGCGCGGTGGTGATCCTGCGGTCGGTCGGTGAGATAACCCGGCCCACCATGGTGGAGAGGTCGATCATCGCCCGGGCGTGCTTGCGCCGCTCGATGTCGTAGGTGTCCAGCAGCCGGCCGTCGGCCCGGCCGGTCACCACCGCGGCGAGCTTCCAGCCCAGGTTGGCCGCATCGCGGATGCCGCTGTTGTAGCCCTGCCCCTGCCACACCGGCATCAGGTGGGCCGCGTCCCCGGCCAGCAGCAGTCGGCCGCTGCGGAAGGCCCCGGCGATCCGCGAGTGATGGGTGTAGACCCGCCGCCGGATCACGTCGACACGCTCGGGGTGCGGCACCATCCGCGCCAGCATCCGCGTCAGGAACGCCGGGTCCTCGGCCTGCTCGTCGGTCTCGTCGGCGTGAATCATGAACTCGAAACGGCGAATTCCGTGCGCGATCGAGATCGAGGCGTATGGGCGTTCCGGGTCGGCACCTACCTCGCTGTTGGGGTGTCCCAGCGGATCGTTGGCGACGTCGACCACCAGCCACCGCGTCGATGACGTCGTCCCGTCGAAGGACACTCCCATCATGCGGCGGGTCATGCTGCGCCCGCCGTCGCATCCGACGACGTAGCGCGCCCGCACACGCTCGGTATCGCGGTCGGTGCCGCATTCGACGGACACGCCGTCGTCGCCCTGCACGCACGAGGTCATCGGGCGGTTCCACCGCACCTCGACGTGCTCGAATCTGTCCAGCCCGCACAGCAATTCGGCATCGACGAGCGGCTGCACGAACCCATTGCGCTTCGGCCAGCCGAAACGCGCATCGGGCGGGGCCATTTCGGCCAGCACGCGACGCTTGCCGTCGACGAACCGCAAGATCTGGTTGGGCACGGTGTGTGGCAGGATCCGGTCGACCAGCCCGATCGACTGGAAGGTGCGCAACGCCTCGTCGTCCAGGCCCACCCCGCGCGGGTAGTCGATGAGGCTGTCGCGTTCGTCGACGACCAGCGTCCGGACGCCCCGCAGGCCAAGGATGTTGGCGAGGGTCAACCCGACCGGGCCGGCGCCGACGACCACAACATCGAAGTCGACGTCTAAGTCCGGGTGCTGACCGCCGCTTCCCATCACCGCCCCAGCAGGAAGTCGAGATGGAGGCGGTTGAAGGTCTTGGCGTCCTCGTACTGCGGCCAGTGGCCGCAGCCGGGCATCACCTCGAAGCGCGCGCCGGGGATCATCGACGCGATGCGGCGGCCCTCGGTCACGTCGGCGGTGGGGTCGTCGCTCGTCCACAGCACCAGCGTCGGGGCGATGATGGCGCCGTACTCGTCCGGCCCGAGCAGGTTGCGCGCCCGGATCTCGGGATCCTGCAACGCCATGATGTCGCGCATGGCATCGACGAAACCCGGTTGGCGGTATACCCGTTGGCGACTGGCCACCAGATCGTCGTAATCCTTGGACTTGTCGGCCATCAGCCATTTGATCCGCGCCTGGACCGTCTCCCAGGTCGGGTTCTCGGCGGCCGCCATGGACAGCGTGATGATCCGTTGCATCACCACCGGGTCGGCCTGGGAGCCGCCGGCGGTGTTGAGGACGAGCCGGTCGACCACGTCAGGATGGTCGACTGCGGCGCGCGCCGCCACCCATCCCCCGAGCGATTCGCCGCTCAGGCAGGCGCGATCGACGCCGATGGTGCGCAGCACGGCCATCAGATGCTCAACATAATGGCGGACTTCCAGCGGATGGCCCGGCTTGTCGGTGTACCCGTGGCCCAGCATGTCGATCGACCAGGTCCAGAAGTGCTCGCCGTGCGCCGCCAAGTTGCGGACGTAGGCCTCGGCGTGGCCGCCGGATCCGTGCAACAGCATCAACGCCGGCTTGCCGGGGTCGCCGGCGCGCAGGTACCGGGTCCGCACCCCGCCCGCGTCGAGGTAGCCCTGCTCGAAGGCAACGCCCTGGAGATCGCTCCATACGCTCTCGAACTCCGCCACGGTTCCTCTCTGGCCCCTCGCATTGACTCGGCTTTGTGTGCTAATATCGCACGCTGATGTGCGATATGTATAGAGCTTCGCTCCCGCGTGCAGGGATGTCAAGGCCATGACGGCTTCTGGGACGGGTTCTCAGACGCTCGCCCGCGGACTCACCGCGCTGCAGATGGTGGCCGATTCCCCGAGCGGGCTGACGGTGCAACAGCTGGCCGACCAGGTCGGGGTGCATCGCACGATCGCCTACCGCCTGCTGTCGACGCTGGCCCAATTCCGGTTGGTGGCCAAGGGAGAGGACGGGCGCTACCGCCCCGGGTCCGGGCTTGCCGTGCTCGGCGCGTCGTTCGACCGCAACGTGCGACAACTGAGCCTGCCGACGCTGCGCGCGCTGGCCGACGAACTCGGCACCACCGTGTCGTTGCTCATCGCCGAGGGTGACCAGCAGGTCGCGATCGCGGTGATCGTGCCCAGCCATGTCGCCTACCAACTGTCCTTCCATGAGGGCAGCCGGTATCCGCTCGACCGCGGCGCGGCCGGCATCGCGTTGCTTGCGAGCATGCCGCCGCGCCCCGGGGAACGAGATCTCGTGGCGCGCACCCGCGAACGCGGCTGGGTGATGACGCACGGTGAGATCGAACCGAATACCTACGGCCTGGCCGTACCCGTCCGCCGCCACACGCCGTCGCCGCCCACCTGCATCAACCTCATCTCCCATCGCGAAGACGTGGTGATGCGGGGCAGGGACGCGGTCGTCAGGGCCGCGACACGGTTGTCCGAGCTACTGAATTAGCCACCGAGTTGGAGGGATTACTGTCCATGCCTTGGGACCATGAAGTCGACGTCGTCGTACTCGGCAGCGGCGCCGCGGCGCTCACGGCCGCGCTGACCGCGGCGGTCGCCGGCGCCTCGGTGGAGGTCTTCGAGAAGGCGCCGACGGTCGGCGGGACCACCGCCGTGTCGGGCGGGATCGCCTGGATCCCGGCCCACAACCGTTCCCCCGATGGGGAATTGACGGTAGCGGACGCCCTGCGCTACCTGCGCGCGCAGGCCCTGGGAACGATGGACGACACCCTGGTCGAGACGTTCGTGCGGACGGGCGCGGCGATGCTCGACTTCGTCGAGGCGCACAGCGGCGTGCGCTTCGAGATCGCGGCGGGCTTCCCCGACTATCGGCCGGAATTGCCGGGCGGACGGCCGACGGGCGGCCGGTCGCAGAGCCCGATTCCCTTCGACCTCAGCGAGATAGGTGAATGGGCCACGCGGATCACGTCGTTTCCCGCCGACTGGTCCAACGTCGGCTTCGACGCCGAGACCAGGGCCCGCCTGCACGCGGCGATCGACGAGCGAACCGGCCATCTCTGCGTGGCCGGCACCGCGCTGATCGCCGGGCTCTTGAAGGGTCTGCTGGATGCGGGGGCGGCGGTGCGGGTGAACGCGCGGGCCGAAGAGCTCATCGCCGAGGCCGGTGAGATCACCGGGGTGCGGGTCGAGTCGTCCGGCAAGAGCATCAGCGTGCGCGCCCGCCGCGGGGTCATCCTCGGCACCGGCGGCTTCGAGTGGGATCCGGCTCTGGCGCAAGCTTTTCTGCGCGGCCCCATGCACGGCGCGGTCTCCCCGCCGTACAACACCGGCGACGGGCTGCGCATGGCGATGGCACACGGCGCGGACCTGGCGAACATGGGTGAGGCGTGGTGGGTGCCGATCGTGCAGATCCCCGGCGACACCATCGACGGCAAACCGCGCAGCCGCAGCGTCCGCCTGGAGCGAACCCGGCCGCGCAGCATCATCGTCAACTCGGCCGGCAAGCGCTTCGTCAACGAGGCATGCGATTACAACTCGATGGCCGGAGCGTTCCAGTACCTCGACCCCCGCGGCGGCTACGTCAACGACCGTGCGTGGATGGTGTTCGACTCGGTTCACCTGCAGCGCTACGGATTCCTGGGGGTCGAACCGGGCCAGCCCGCACCGGAATGGTTCTGCGAGTCGGCGGACCTGGCCGAATTGGCCACCAAGACGGGCATCGACGCCGACGGGCTCGCCCGCACCGTCGAGGAGTGGAACCGCCAGGTTGCGGCCGGCGCAGACGCCGATTTCGGGCGCGGTTCCAGCGCCTACGACGGATACTGGGGCGATGATAGCGCCACCACCCTGGCCGGCAAGACCCTCGGCCCGATAGACACCGCCCCGTTCTACGCGGTGCCGATCTGCATCGGCGCGATGGGCACCAAGGGCGGCCCGCGCACCGATCCCGACGGGCGCGTCCTGCACGTCAGCGGTGAGCCGATACCGGGCCTGTTCGCGGCGGGCAACGCCATGGGCGGCGTGACCGGCCGAGCCTACGGCGGGGCCGGCGGAACGATCGGCCCCGCAATGGTTTTCGGCTACCGGGCGGGTCACGCGGCCGCTACGGGGAAGTCGGTCGATTTACAATAGTTCCATGACGTCGCTCCTATGGGACCAGCACACCTGTCTGCCGCTGCAGACGGACACCGACGTCGACCCGTTGACTCGCTACCGGCGCCCCGCCGGCGCGTTGGTTTCGGTCAATGCGGGGTATTCGCCCCAATCCTTCGACGACGCGGTCGCCCTGCTGCGGCACTATCGTTCGGCGGTTGGTGTCCACCCGCAGCTCGCGTTGGCCGACGACCTGGAGGATGTCGAGGCCATCACCCGCGGCGGCCGCATCGCGGTGGTGTTCGACCTCGAGGACTCCGGCCCCCTTGAGGGCGATCTCGCCAACCTCGCCACCTTCGCCGGGCTCGGCGTGCGCACCATGCTGCCGACCTATAACCACGCCAACCGCGCGGGCAGCGGCTGCCTGGACGCCACGGACGGCGGCCTCACCGCATGGGGCCGTTCGCTGGTCGGCGAAATGAACCGCGTGGGCATCGTCCCCGACGGATCGCACTGCAGTGCCCGCACCGGGCTCGACATGTGCGAAATGTCCGCTGGCCCGGTCGTTTACAGCCATTCCTGCATGCGTGCGGTCTGGGAGCACCCGCGTAACATCACCGACGACCAGGCTCGGGCCTGCGCGGCCACCGGCGGCGTCATCGGGATCACCGGCGTCGGCATCTTCCTGGGGGCCAACACCCCGACTCTCGACGCGATGGCACGGCACCTGGAGTACGCCGTCGAGTTCGTCGGCATCGACCACGTCGGTGTCAGCACCGACTTCTCGTTCGATTTCGCGGATTTCGTCGACGAAGTCACCCGCAACCCACACCTGTTCGACGAGAGCTACACCCGTTGGGGACCGATCCAGTGGATGCCGCCCGAGACGTTTCTGGGGCTCGACGAGCACCTCCGCGCACGCGGCTGGAGCGACTCCGATATCGAGGCCGTCCTCGGCGGAAATTTCCATCGTGTGGCGCGTCAGGCGTGGCGCGCCTAGCGCGCGTGCTGGCCGTATTCGGCGCGCGTAGCGCGGGTGACAGCGTTTTCGGCGCGTAGCGCGCGGATGCGGGCCGTGTTCGGCGCGCGTAACGCGGTGACAGCATTTTCGGCGCGTAATCCCTTGCGTCACAGTTGTTTCGCTGGTCACAAGGCGGCGGTTTTTGTCGGTGGGTGTTCGTAGGGTTTGGGGTATGGGTGCGAGCAGTCGTGAGGAGATCGTCGAGGTCTTTCG
>NZ_LZJH01000049.1:0-23061 GCF_001666745.1 Mycobacterium sp. E2699
CGTCACGGTGTTTTTCGACGGCGCACCCGACAACTGGGAGCTGCTCGTCAGCGACCTCGCGGACTCCGACCTGCCCGACGACTCCCCCGGGCTGATGCCGATGTGGATCGGCTGGCTCGAGTTCGACGTGCTGCTGGGCCCGGAGCTTGGGGTGCGATCACTCAAACAGAAGCGGTCGGTGGTTCGTCCCGTCGTGGCCGAGCTGCGGCGCAAGTTCAGCGTGTCGGCAGCCGAGACGGGGACGCAGGACCTGCATCGGCGGGCCGGGATCGGAGTGGGCGTGGTGTCCGGCGACCGGGGCCACGCCGTCGACGTGCTCGACGCCGCCGAACGCCTGGTGGCCGCGCATCCCGAATTCGAGCTGCTGTCGGTGCGGCGGGGACTGCACCACAGCGACGACTGAACGGCTACCCGTCGCGGCCCTCGCGTTTGCGGCCCAGTGGCGCGGGCGCGACGGCGCCGGGCGCGAGCCGGCGCGTGAAGATCAGGAAGGCGGTGTGCCCGCGCATCGAGTGCTGCGGGCGAACGGCAAGGCCGACGACGTTCCAGCCGCGCTGCAGCGTCTCCCACGACCGGGGCTCGGTCCAGCACTGCTGGGCCCGCAGTGCCTCGACGGTCCGCGACAGCTGGGTGACGGTGGCCACGTAGATCATCAGCACGCCGCCGGGGATGAGGAGCCGCGCCGCCGCGTCGAGCACCTCCCACGGCGCGAGCATGTCGAGCACGGCCCGGTCGAAGGAGCCGTCGGGCAGGTCGGAGTCCGCGAGGTCGCTGACGAGCAGCTCCCAGTTGTCGGGTGCGCCGTCGAAAAACACCGTGACGTTGCGGCGGGCATGCTCGGCGTGGTCGGCGCGCTGCTCGTACGAGACCACCCGGCCCTCGGGCCCGACGGCGCGCAGCAGCGAGCAGGTCAGCGCCCCGGATCCGGCCCCGGCCTCCAGCACCCGCGCGCCCGGGAAGATGTCGCCCTCGTGCACGATCTGGGCGGCGTCCTTGGGGTAGATCACCTGCGGGCCGCGGGGCATCGACATCACGTAGTCGATGAGCAGGGGGCGCAGCGCCAGGAACTGCGCGCCGCTGCTGGACTTGACGACGCTGCCCTGCTCCAGCCCGATGAGGGTGTCGTGTGCGATCGATCCGCGATGGGTGTGAAACTCGACGCCCGGGGTGAGGCACATCGTGTAATGCCGACCCTTGGCGTCGGTGAGCTGGACCCGCTCGCCAGCGGTGAACGGGCCGGTTGCGGACACGCGGTCCAGCGTGCCAGCCGACTCGCCGCAACCGGTGCTTGGGGGTTGTCGCCGCCCGGTCCTAGGCTGCGGTTCATGACGGACCAGCCGGACGGACGCGCACCGGCGAGACCGGCTTCGAGACCGGCTTCGAGACCGGCACTGTCACCGTCGCGGGCGGCGGACTTCAAGCAGTGCCCGCTGCTGTACCGGTTCCGGGCGATCGACCGGCTGCCCGAGGCGCCGTCGACGGCGCAGCTGCGCGGATCGCTGGTGCACGCGGCCCTGGAACAGCTCTACGGCCTGCCGGCCGGGATGCGCGGGCCCGACGCGGCGGGCTCGCTGGTGGAACCCGCCTGGGATCGGGTGATCGCCGCCGAACCCGACCTGGCCGGCGGCGTCGGCCCCGAGGCGCGAGCCCAGTTGCTGGCGGAGGCTCGCGAGCTGCTCGCCGGCTACTACCGGCTGGAAGACCCGACCCGGTTCGACCCGCAGTCCTGCGAGGAGCGTGTGGAGGTAGAGCTCGCCGACGGCACGCTGTTGCGCGGCTTCATCGACCGGATCGACGTCGCGGCCACCGGCGAGGTGCGGGTGGTCGACTACAAGACCGGCAAGGCGCCGCCGGCCGCGCGGGCGCTGGCCGAGTTCAAGGCGATGTTTCAGATGAAGTTCTATGCGGTGGCGCTGCTGCGTTCCCGCGGTGTGCTGCCCACCCGGTTGCGGATCATCTATCTGGCCGACGGCCAGGTGCTGGACTACGCGCCCGACCATGACGAGCTGCTGCGCTTCGAGAAGACGCTGATGGCGATCTGGCGCGCCATCCAATCCGCCGCGCCGACGGGCGATTTCCGCGCCAACCCGTCCCGGCTGTGCGAGTGGTGCGCCCACCGGCAACACTGCCCGACGTTCGGCGGAACGCCACCGCCCTATCCCGGTTGGCCGGATCTCCTTGGCGCGCAGGAGATTCCGCATCCGACCGAACCGGCGGCATAACCGACCGCCGTTATTCGAGCGGCGACATCTCCTGCAGCATCGTGGGAATCAACTCGCTGACGGTGGGATGGATGTGCATGGTGCGCGACAGGGTCGTGTACGGCGCTTTGGCGGACATGACGTCCAGGATGGCGTGGATCGCCTCGTCGCCGCCGACGCCCAGGATGGCCGCGCCCAGAATCTCTTCGGTGTCGGCGTCCACCACCACCTTCATGAAGCCTTGTGTCTCACCCTTTTCCACCGCCCTGCCCACCCGGGTCATCGGCCGCTTGCCCACCAGCGCCTTGCGGCCCGAGGCGCGGACCTGGCTCACGCTCATCCCGGCACGCCCCAGCGGGGGGTCGATGTAGAGCGCGTAGGTGGTGATGCGGTCACTCACCCGGCGGGGGTCATTGTCCAGCAGATTGGCGGCCACGATCTCGAAATCGTTGTACGAGGTGTGCGTGAAGGCGCCCCTGCCGTTGCAGTCGCCCATCGCCCAGATGTGCTCGACGCTGGTCTTGAGCTGGTCGTCGACCACGATGTAGCCGCGGGCGTCGGTGCGCACGCCGGCCGCCTCGAGGCCGAGGTCGTCGGTGTTGGGCTGCCGGCCCACCGCAACCAGCAGGTGGCTCCCGGCGATGGGCACGGCACCGGCGCGGGGGGTGAGCTCAAAACCCTTTTTGCTCTTGAGGATTCGGACATCGTCGGCGCCGACGACGACGTCGATGCCCTCGGCCTCGAGGATCTCTTTGACGGTGGCGGAGACGTCCTCGTCTTCGCGGGACGCCAGGCGCGGCCCGCGTTCGACCACGGTCACCCGGGCCCCGAAGCGCCGGTACATCTGCGCGAATTCCAGCGCGATGTAGCTGCCGCCGAGGATCACGAGATGGTCTGGCAGGGTGTCGAGTTCGAGGATCGACACGTTGGTGAGGTACTCGACGTCGGACAGCCCCGGGACGTCGGGCACCACCGCGCGGCCACCGACGTTGAGGAAGATCCGGTCGGCGCGCAGCAGGTCGCCGTCCACGCTGACGGTGTGCGGGTCTTCGAAACGGGCATGACCACGAACGACGGTGCAGCCGTCCATGCCCTCCAACCAGCTCTCGACGCCCTTGCGGTCGGCGAGCATGATGTCGTCTTTGCGCGCCTTGACTTTCGCCATGTCCACGCTGACCGACCCGGTTCCCACGCCGTATTCGGCCCCGCGCCGGGCCAGGTGGGCGGCGTGCGCGCTGGCCACCAGGGTCTTGGTCGGGATGCACCCGGTGTTGACGCAGGTGCCGCCGATGAGCTTGCGCTCGACGATGGCGACACGCTGCCCGGCCGCGGTCAGCCGCCCCGCGAGCGGAGGGCCGGCCTGCCCGGCCCCGACGATGATCGCGTCGAAATGCGTTGTCACTTAACCGCCGACAGCAGATACTCGGTCAGCACGTGGCCCGTCATCGCGACGACGGCGAACCCGCCCAGGATCGCGACCGCGTCCTCGAGCAGCGCGATCGGCAGGTCCCTGCCGGCCACGGCGGCCAGCCGCTTGCGCGCCTGGTAGCCGCCGAGGGTGCCGAGCACCGCGCCGATGACGCCCGCGCCGAGCGCCGAAAAGGTCCAGTGCGGCCAGGCGCCCAGCGCCGCGCCCGCCAACCCGCCCGTGATGATCCGGGCCGCGAAGATCGGCGGCGCGGTGCGGGCCGGCGTCTTGGGCAGCTTGTCGTTGACCAGCTCGCCCACGGCCAGAACGGAGAACACGACGACCGCGATGATGTTGCCCAGCCACGACGCCCAGGTGCCGTGCAGGTCGATCCAGCCGAGGTAGGCGCCCCAGGCGACCACCGCGGGGGCCGTCAGCGAGCGCAACCCGGCGACGACACCGATCAGCAAAGCCAGCAGCAGAATTAGCGCGTGTGTCACGAAGATCCTCCCGGGGACTCGACATTCCGGCAACGGTAGGGATGACGGCCCATGGAGATAAAACGGGCGTCAGTTTTCTAGCAGCCCTTAGGCGCACGCTAACACAGCCGCAACCACGGCACCGGGTCAGAACCGGCAGAACCTGATGTCGGACGCCAGGATCGCCTTGGCCCCGATGGCTGCGAGTTCGTCCATGATCTCGTTGACGCCGCGCCGCGGCACCAGGGCGCGGATGGCCACCCAGTCCGGATCGGCGAGCGGGGCGATGGTCGGTGACTCCAGTCCCGGGGTGATCGACGTGGCCTTGTCCAGAACCGAACGCGGGCAGTCGTAATCGAGCATCAGGTATTGCTGGCCGAACACCACACCCTGGACCCTGGCGACCAGTTGATCGCGGGCGGCCGCCGCCGCGCCGTGCCCGTCGTGATCGGCGCGCTCGATCAGCACCGCCTCCGAGTCGCACAGCGGCTCGCCGAAGGCCGCCAGGTCGTGCAGGCTCAGGGTCCGCCCGGACCCCACCACGTCGGCGATGGCGTCGGCCACACCGAGCTGCACCGAGATCTCCACGGCACCGTCGAGCCTGATGACCGTGGCCTCAATCCCCTTCTCTGCCAAGTCTTTTCGGACCAGGTTCGGATAAGCGGTGGCGATCCGCTTGCCGGCCAGGTCGGCAACGGTCCAGTCCCGCCCGGCCGGGCCGGCGTACCGAAAGCTCGACGACCCGAAACCCAGCGCCAGGCGTTCGCGCACCGGCGCGTCGGAATCGAGCACCAGGTCCCGCCCGGTGATGCCGAAATCCAGCTCTCCCGAACCGACGTAGATGGCAATGTCCTTGGGCCGCAAGAAAAAGAACTCGACCTGGTTGACCGGGTCGATGACGGTGAGGTCCTTGGAGTCGGTGCGGCGCCGGTACCCGGCCTCGGCCAGGATCTCGCTGGCCGGCTCGCTCAGCGTGCCCTTGTTGGGCACCGCAACCCTTAAGAAAGGCCCCTGCATGCTCACAGCTTCCGGTAGACGTCGTCGAGGGACAGCCCGCGGGCGATCATCAGCACCTGGGTCCAGTACAGCAACTGGCTGATCTCCTCGGCCAGCGCGTCGTCGGATTCGTGCTCGGCGGCCAGCCACACCTCGCCGGCCTCCTCCAGGATCTTCTTGCCCAGCCCGTGCACGCCGCCGTCCAGGGCAGCGACGGTGCCGCTGCCGGCCGGCCGCGTGCGGGCGCGCTCGCCGAGTTCGGCGAACAGATCCTCGAAGGTCTTCACGGCCAGCGATTGTTCCATGCGCCGACGAGCGAAGTCACCTGGGTTTCGGCGCGCACGCTCGCGACGGGCTCAGTCCTCGGGGTTGTAGCCGAGGTTGGGGGCGAGCCAGCGCTCGGCTTCGGCCAGGGTCCAGCCCTTGCGCCTCGCGTAGTCGGCGACCTGGTCCTGGGCCATCCGGCCGACCACGAAGTACTGCGATTGCGGGTGCGAGAAGTACCAGCCGCTGACGGCGGCACCGGGCCACATCGCCATCGACTCGGTCAACTCGATGCCGGTCCGCTCCTTGACGTCCATCAGCTTCCAGAGCGTCACCTTCTCGGTGTGGTCCGGGCAGGCCGGGTAGCCGGGGGCCGGGCGGATTCCCACATACTTCTCGTCGATGAGCGCCTCGTTGTCCACCTGCTCGTCGGGCTGGAATCCCCAGAACTCCTTGCGGACCCGTTGGTGCATCCGTTCGGCGAAAGCCTCCGCCAGCCGGTCCGCGATCGACTCCAGCAGGATCGCGCTGTAGTCGTCCAGGGCCGCCTTGAACTCCGCGATCTTCTCCTGGCTGCCGAGCCCCGCGGTGACGGCGAAGGCGCCGACGTAGTCGGCCAGACCGGTGGCCTTGGGCGCGATGTAGTCGCCCAGCGACCGGTTGGGGATGCCGTCCCGGTGCTCGCCCTGCTGGCGCAGGTTGTGCAACGTGGTCAGCCGCTCGGAACGGGTGTCGTCGGTGTACACCTCGATGTCGTCACCGACCGCGTTCGCCGGAAAGAACCCGATCACCCCGTTGGCGGTCAGCCACTTCTCCTTGATCAGGGTGTCGAGCATCTCCTGGGCGTCGTCGTAGAGCTTGCGGGCGGCCTCGCCCGAGGTGGGGTTGTTGAGGATGTCGGGGAATCTGCCCTTCATCTCCCAGGCGTTGAAGAACGGCTGCCAGTCGATGTACTCGCGCAGCTCGGCGAGGTCATAGTCGTGAAATTCCCGCAGCCCGAGACCCTGGGCGGGCACGGGCGGCGTGTAGCCGTCCCACTCGATCGGCGTCCGGTTCGCGCGGGCCTTCTCCAGCGTCAGCGTCGGCCGCTCGTTCTTCTGGGCGTGCCGTTCGCGCAAGGACGCGTAGTCCTTCTCGGTCGCCTCCAGCAGGGCGGGACGCTGCTTGTCGTCGAGCAACGCGGCCGCGACCGGCACCGAGCGGGACGCGTCCTTGACCCAGACGACCGGACCGCTGCGACGCGGCGCCACCTTCACCGCGGTGTGCGCGCGCGAGGTGGTCGCGCCGCCGATCAGCAGCGGGATTTCCAGCCCCTCGCGTTCCATCTCGGCGGCGAAGTTGACCATCTCGTCCAGCGACGGGGTGATCAGCCCGGACAGCCCGATGATGTCGGCGTCGTGCTCCTTCGCCGCGCTCAAGATCTTCTCGGCCGGCACCATCACGCCGAGGTCGATCACCTCGAAGTTGTTGCACTGCAGCACGACCCCGACGATGTTCTTGCCGATGTCGTGGACGTCGCCCTTCACGGTCGCCATGATGATCGTGCCGTTGGTGTCCTTGGCGGCGGCAGTGCCGTTCTGCTCCTTCTCCGCCTCGATGAACGGCAGCAGGTACGCGACGGCCTTCTTCATCACCCGGGCCGACTTCACGACCTGGGGCAGGAACATCTTGCCCGAGCCGAAGAGGTCGCCGACGACGTTCATGCCGTCCATCAGCGGGCCCTCGATCACCTCGATCGGGCGCCCGCCCGCGGCGGCGATCTCGGCCCGCAACTCCTCGGTGTCGGCGTCGACGTGGGCGTCGATGCCCTTCACCAACGCGTGCGTGATCCGCTCGCGGACCGGGAGGCCGCGCCACTCGGCGGTCGCCGGACCCTCGCTCTCCTCCGACTTGTTGAACCGTTCGGCGATCTCCAGCAGCCGTTCGGCCGCGTCCTCGCGACGGTTGAGGACGACGTCCTCGATCCGCTCCCGCAGTTCGGGGTCGATCGAGTCGTAGGGCACCAGCGCGCCGGCGTTGACGATGCCCATGTCCAGGCCGGCCTTGATGGCGTGGTACAGGAACACGGCGTGGATCGCCTCGCGGACAGGGTTGTTGCCCCGGAACGAGAACGAGACGTTCGAGATGCCGCCGGAGATGTGCACCCCGGGCAGGTTCTCCTTGATCCAGGCGCAGGCCTCGATGAAGTCGATCCCGTAGGTCGCGTGCTCCTCGATACCGGTCGCGAGCGCGAAGCAGTTGGGGTCGAAGATGATGTCCTCGGGCGGGAAGCCGACCTCTTCGGTCAGGATCCGGTAGGCGCGACCGCAGATCTGTTTGCGGCGCTCGAGGTTGTCGGCCTGGCCCTGTTCGTCGAAGGCCATCACGACGACGGCGGCGCCGTACTTCCGGCACAGCCGCGCCTCGCGGACGAACTTCTCCTCGCCCTCCTTCAGGGAGATCGAGTTGACGATCGGCTTGCCCTGGGTGTTCTTCAGGCCCGCCTCGATGACCTCGAACTTGGAGGAGTCGATCATCACCGGCACGCGGCTGATATCCGGCTCGGCCGCGATCAGCTTCGTGAACCGGTCCATCGCGGCGACACCGTCGATCATGCCCTCGTCCATGTTGATGTCGATGACCTGCGCACCGACCTCGACCTGCTGCAGGGCCACCGACAGCGCGCTGTCGTAATCCTCGGCCTTGATCAGGTTGCGGAATCGGGCCGAGCCGGTGATGTTGGTGCGCTCCCCGATGTTGACGAACAGCGAGTCCTCGGTGATGTTGAGCGGCTCCAGCCCCGAGAGCCGGGTGGCCACCGGAATCTGGGGCACCACGCGCGGCGGCTTGCCCTCGACGACCTTGGCGATCTCGGCGATGTGCGGCGGCGCGGTCCCGCAGCAGCCACCGACCAGGTTGACCAGACCGGCCTCGGCGAAGTCGGCGATGTAGCTCGCCTGGCGCTCGGGGGACTCGTCGTATTCACCGAAGGCGTTGGGCAGGCCGGCGTTCGGGTAGCAGGACACGAAGGTGTCGGCGATCCGCGACACCTCGGCGATGTAGGGCCTCATCTCCGGCGCGCCCAGCGCGCAGTTGAGGCCCACCGCAAGCGGCTTCGCATGCCTGATCGAGTTCCAGAACGCCTCGGTGACCTGACCGGACAACGTCCGCCCGGACGCGTCGGTGATGGTGCCCGAGATGATGACCGGCCAGCGGCGTCCGCGCTCCTCGAACAGCGTCTCAACGGCGAACACCGCCGCCTTGGCGTTGAGCGAGTCGAAGATCGTCTCGATGATCAGGAGGTCGGCCCCGCCGTCGACCAGGCCGTTGGCGGCTTCCAGGTAGGCGGCGACCAGCTGGTCGTAGGAGACGTTGCGGGCCCCGGGGTCGTTGACGTCGGGCGAGATCGACGCGGTCCGCGTCGTCGGCCCGATTGCGCCGGCGACGTAGCGGGGCTTCTCCGGGGTGCTGAACTCGTCGGCGGCCTTGCGCGCCAGGGCGGCGCCGGCGTAGTTGAGCTCGTAGCTCAGGTCCGACATGTCGTAGTCGGACAGGGAGATCGCGTTCGCGTTGAACGTGTTGGTCTCCAGGATGTCGGCGCCCGCCTCGAGGTACTCGTGGTGGATCCCCGCGATGATCTGCGGCTGCGTCAGGTTGAGCAGGTCGTTGTTGCCCTGCAGAGCGGTCGGCCACTCGGTGAACCGGTCGCCGCGGTAGCCGGCCTCGTCAGGCCGGTCCCGCTGGATCGCCGTGCCCATCGCGCCGTCGATCACCATGATCCGCTCGCGCAGAGCCGCGGTCAGCTCCTCGGTGCAGTCGGGGCGGATGTTCGGTGCGAAGTCTGTCGCGGTGTCTGATTCAGCGCCGTTCACGTACGTCCTTCCGTAGCGGAAGGCGTCCTTGACTCTGCCGAGCGTGGCGGATACCAGGGGCCCAGGACCCCCGAAAATATCCGTTGCAACGCCTCTCGACCAGGAAAGTCTACGTCGTCACCCGATCGACGTCTGGACGCCCAACTCATCGCCGCGATCGACAGGGCGCGGATCCCGTCGGCGATGGGTAGTTACCAAGGTTAACCAGTTTGCAGGCGAGCGTATTTCGTCGCAGTCACGCCACGAGGATAGTCGTCCTGTGCAATACGCCCAGGGGTTGACAGGTTTCTGCCAGGCCAGCCTCGCGGAACGGCGCAGGCGGTTTGCGGCAGGCCGTACGCTGATTCTGTGACATTGCCGGATCGTGGCCCGGAAGCCGCTGCGCTGCCCGAACTGCACAACACCATCGTCGTGGCGGCGTTCGAGGGCTGGAACGACGCCGGCGACGCGGCCAGCGACGCGCTCGAACACCTGGACGCCATCTGGGAGGCCGACCCGATCGTGGAGATCGACGACGAGGCCTACTACGACTACCAGGTGAATCGCCCCGTCATCCGGCAGATCGACGGGGTGACCCGGGAGCTGGTGTGGCCCGCGATGCGGATCACGCACTGCCGCCCCCCGGGCAGCGACCGCGACGTCGTGTTGATGCACGGCGTGGAGCCCAACATGCGCTGGCGTACGTTCTGCGCCGAGTTGCTGGCCATCGCCGACAAGCTCAACGTCGACACCGTCGTCATCCTCGGCGCCCTGCTGGCCGACACGCCCCACACCCGGCCGGTCCCGGTCTCGGGCGCGGCGTACTCCCCCGAATCGGCGAAACGCTTCGGCCTCGAGGAGACCCGCTACGAGGGCCCGACCGGCATCGCCGGGGTGTTCCAGGACGCCTGCGTGGCCGCCGGCATCCCCGCGGTGACGTTCTGGGCCGCGGTGCCGCATTACGTGTCCAACCCGCCGAACCCGAAGGCGACGGTGGCGCTGCTGCGCCGCGTGGAGGACGTCCTCGACATCGAGGTACCGCTGGGTGACCTGCCGGCGCAGGCCGAGGAGTGGGAGCAGGCGATCACCGAGATGGCCGCCGAGGACGAGGACCTGGCCGAGTACGTGTCGTCGCTGGAGCAGCGCGGCGACGCCGAGGTCGACATGAACGAGGCCCTCGGCAAGATCGACGGCGACGCGCTGGCCGCCGAGTTCGAGCGTTACCTACGCCGCCGGCGCAAGTAGCTCCGGTGATCGCGCGGCGGGTCGCCACCATCGAGCTATAGCCGCACTCCCAGCAGCGCGTCGACCGCGGTCGCCACCGACGCCGGCGCCCCGGCGTCGTGGCCGCCGTACTCCAGCGCGTCGGTGGCCCAACCATCCAGTGCGGCAAGGGCTTTCGGCGTGTCGAGGTCGTCGGCCAGGTAGCGGCGCACCCGGGCGATGGCGTCGGCAGCGTCCGGGCCGGCGGGTAGGGCGGTCGCCGCGCGCCAGCGCCGCAGCCGGGCGGTCGCCTCGTCGAGCACCTGCCGGCTCCAGAACCGGTCGGCGCGGTAGTGCCCGGCCAGCAGGCCCAGCCGGATGGCCGCAGGCTCAACGCCTTTCGCCCGCAGATCCGACACCAGCACCAGGTTGCCGCGGCTCTTGGACATCTTGTGCCCGTCCCAGCCGATCATCCCGGCGTGCACGTAGTGCCGGGCGAATCGCCGCTCCCCGCGGACGCATTCGGCGTGGGCGGCCGTGAATTCGTGGTGCGGGAAGATCAGGTCGCTGCCCCCGCCCTGGATGTCCAGTCCGCTGCCGATGCGGCTGAGCGCGATCGCGGCGCACTCGACGTGCCAACCGGGACGGCCGTCCCCGAACGGTGACGGCCAGCTGGGCTCGCCCGGCCGCGCGGCGCGCCACAGCAGGGCGTCGAGCTCGTCGGTCTTGCCGGGGCGGCGCGGGTCACCGCCGCGCTCGGCGAACAGCGCCAGCATGGTGTCGCGGTCATATCCCGACTCGTAGCCGAACTGCGGGGTCGCATCCGCCCGGTAGTAGACGTCCGGGTACTCGCCGTCCAGGACGTACGCGGCGCCCGACGCCAGCATCTTCTCGACGAGTTCGACCACTTCGGCGATCGCCTCCGTCGCCCCGACGTACTCGCGCGGCGGCAGTATCCGCAGCGCCGTCATGTCCTCCCGGAACAGGGCGACCTCACGGTCGCCCAGCTCGCGCCAGTCGACGCCGTCGCGCTCGGCGCGCTCCAGCAGGGGGTCGTCGATGTCGGTGACGTTCTGCACGTAGTGCACGTCGTGACCCAGGTCCAGCCATTGCCGGTACACGAGATCGAAGGCCAGGTAGGTGGCCGCGTGGCCCAGGTGGGTGGCGTCGTAGGGCGTGATCCCGCAGACGTACATGGTTGCTTTCGACCCGGCCGCCACGGGGCGCACCTGCCGGTCGGAGGTGTCATACAGCCGCAACTCGGGACCGCGCCCCGGCACCACCGGGACCTGTGCGGAAGACCACGACTGCATAACGTCGACTCTAAACGCGGGCGAGATCAGCGAAATTCCTGGCGGATGGCGCCGAGCAGGATCGGCGCCAGCTCCGCGCGGCACATGATGAAGTCGGGTAGGTACGGGTCGAGCTGGTTGTAGCGCAGCGGCGAGCCGTCCAGCCGCGAGGCGTGCATGCCGGCGGCCATCAGCACCCCGGCCGGGGCCGCCGAGTCCCACTCCCACTGCCCGCCCGCGTGCACGTAGGCGTCCACGTCGCCGTCGATGACGGCGATCGCCTTCGCGCCCGCCGAGCCGATCGCGACCGGTTGGATGTGCAGCGTCTGGCGCATGCGGTACAGCACGGCGGGCGGCCGGGTCGCGCTGACTGCGATGCGGATGGTTCCCGGGACGCCGACGCGCGCCCCGTCGGCGGTCACGGTGTCGCTGCGGTACACCGTGTTGCCGCGGGCCGGCAGCGAGACCGCCGCGTCGGTGATCTCGCGCTGCCCGTCGGTGGGGCGCTGCCACAACGCGATGTGGACCGCCCAGTCGTCGCGGCCCGGCGTGGAGAACTCGCGGGTGCCGTCCAGCGGGTCGACGATCCACACCCGGTCGTGATTCACCCGGGACAGATCGTCGTATGCCTCCTCGCTGAGCACCGCGTCACCCGGCCGCTCGGCCCGCAGCCGCCGCAGGATCAACGCGTTCGCCAGGCTGTCGCCCGCGTCGCCCAGCGCCCAGGGATGGCCGAAACCGATCTCCTCGCGCACCTTCAGCAGCAGCTCCCCCGCATCCGCGGCGAGCTCGGCGGCCAGCGCGGCATCGGTCAGGTCGTCCGCGCCGTTGGTCACCGGCTCAGTATCGCCGACGACGAGCCCGCATCTAAAAAGCCGGCCACGGAATCGGGCGATGGCGGTTGGGCGTGGGCATGATCGGATTGTCCAGCAGTGCGAGCGCGCGACCGCGCAGCGCCGCGATCTCGGCCCGGGTGATGTGTCCGGCCAGTTCGTCGCAGAACGAGCCGGTGAGGGCCTCGGCGAGGCCGGCGATCGCCTCGCACGTGTCGTCGTCGATCGGCTTGCCCGCCCAGCCCCACAACACCGTGCGCAGCTTGTTCTCCACGTGCAGGCTCACCCCGTGATCGACACCGTAAACGTGGCCCTCGAGGTCGCGCAGGACGTGGCCGCCCTTGCGGTCGGCGTTGTTGATCAGGACGTCGAACACCGCCATCCGCCACAACCGGATGTCGTCGGCGTGCACCAGAACGACCTCGTCGCCGGCGTAGTCGTAGGCCCGCAGCACCGGCAGGTAGCCCGGCTGCACCTTGTTGGCGGGAAACAGGTCGACCAGGTCAGGGCCGGGCGGCGGGTCGGAGTCGGCCGCGTCGCCGGCCTGCTCCACCCACAGTTGCAGCATGCCCGGACCCGCCGGCCCGTGCCGAATGATCGTGTGGGGCACGATGTTCCAGCCCAATTGCGTCGCGATCCGGTATGCGGCGAGTTCGCGGCCGGCCAAGGTTCCGTCCGGGAAGTCCCACAGCGGCGCCTCGCCGGAGACCGGCTTGTAGACGCAGTGCACGCTGGATTCCCCCAGCGTCGATTCGCACAAGAAGGTGGCGTTGCTGGCGGAGCGGATGCGTCCGAGGACCGTCAGCTCGCCGTCCCGCAGCACCTCCCGCTCGTGCGCGTCGTTATTCCTCGGCGTCATCGTCGGGCCCGAGAAGCGCGCTGCGCTTGTAGCCGTTGGTGCGCGCGCAGATGTGGCCCTCGGGGTCCAGCGGTTCGTCGCACAGCGGGCACGGCGGACGGCCGGCCGAGATGACGCGGTTGGAGCGGGTGGCGAACTGGCGTGCCGACTCCGGAGTCAGGAACACCCGGACGGCGTCGGGCCCCTCCTCGGTGTCGTCGAGAACCACCGATGCGTCGAACTCCGCGTCGGTGACGGCCAGCAACTCGACCACCACCGTCTGCGCCTCCGAGTCCCAGCCGAGGCCCATGGTCCCGACCCGAAACTCCGCGTCGACGGGGGTGATCAACGGGTTGAGGTCGTCGACCTCGGCGGGCTCGGGAGGAACGGGCGTGCCGAACCTGCGATTCACCTCGAGTAGCAGCGCGCCGATGCGTTCGGCGAGCACCGCCACTTGTTGCTTCTCCAGCACCACCGACACCACCCGCGAATCGCCCACCGCCTGGATGTAAAAGGTGCGGTTTCCGGGCTGACCAACGGTCCCGGCCACGAAGCGGTCGGGCGTGCGGAAGACGTGAATTGCGCGGGCCATGGCACCTCCAAAATACCGGCTGTTGCCGCCGCCGTGCGATCCGATTGCCCCGCTCCCCCTGATTTCAAGCGGATTCACGCGTGATCAGTCCGTGGAGCCGCCGACCACGGCGTCGCTCGACGGCACCGCCCCGTTCGACTCGGTCCGCGCTTCGCCCTTCGAGTCGTCGTGACCTTCCTCACCCTTGGATTCGTCCTTGGGTGGCGGCCCGGCCCGCAGCGCCGCGGACAGCCGCGAGCCGGTGTGGTTGACATGCAACACGAACGGCCGCAGGGGTGTGTAGCGGATCACCGTCACCGACCCCGGGTCGGCGGTGACGCGCTGGAAGCCGTCCAGGTGCATGCCGTAGGCGTCGGCGACGACGGCCTTGATGACGTCGCCGTGGGTGCAGGCCACCCACAGCGCGTCGCCGCCGTGCTGTTCGGCCAGCAGTCGGTCGTGCCCACGGACGGCCGCCACGGCACGCGCCTGCACCTGCGCCAACCCCTCCCCGCCGGGAAACACCGCCGCGCTGGGGTGCGCCTGGACGACCCGCCACAACGGCTCGTTGGTCAGCTCACCGATTTTGCGGCCGGTCCAGTCGCCGTAGTCCACCTCGGCGAGCTGGTCGTCGATCAGCGGTTTGAGGCACAACGCGTCGGCGAGCGGCTCGACGGTGCGCAGGCAACGCAGCAACGGAGAACTGACCACCGCACGGATCGGCAGGTCGCCGATGCGGTCGATGAGCCCGGCGGCCTGCTCGCGGCCCTTGTCGTCCAGGTCGACGCCCTCGGAACGGCCGGCCAGCACGCCCGCGGTGTTCGAGGTGGATCGGCCGTGCCGCAGCAGGATGACGGTCACGACGACGACCGTACAGGGATGGCCGCGCTTGCGATCGCCACGAGCACGATGGTGGCGACCCGGAGCGCCCAGCTAGTGGGAGATCGGCACCGCGTGCGCGACGGAATCCCGCACCGCGGCCGTCAGGCTGCGCTCGTCGGTGAGATCGATGTCGACCAGTCCGCGGACCGCCCTGGCCACCACGTCCTCGGCCTGCGGAACGGGACCCACCAGGCGCGGCCGGTAAATTTCGACGACAAGGGACCAATGCTCGATGTGGAAGGAAAAACTGCGCCCATCACCGACCTGTCCGTACCCGCTGGCAAAGATTCCCGTCGAGATGTCCTCGACAGCAAACTCTGTCTCCGCGGTAGGCCGGTCAACGATGACGGTCATGACGCGACCATACCTCTCCAGTCCGACCCGATGTAGGCAACATGGCCATATTGGATGCGAAACCGTTCCCTAAAATTTGACGTTCATGTAGATGACGCGAAGGAAAATTATTGCTGTCACAGCGTAAAGGCGAAAGACGCGCAGTTCAAAACCGCTTGACTGGCCTGCGGCTTTTGCTGGTGGTGATCGCGGGAAGCGCGGGTTGTGCAGCGAATCCTTTCCACAGCGAGCCGCCGACCATCGAACCGGCCCAGCCCGCGGTGTCTCCGCCGCCATCCCAACAGCCGGCCGGCGCGGTGCGTCCGCTGGGCGGTCACGCGGCGGCGGCAATCTTCGACGGCGCGACCCGGCAACTGGCCGTCCTGGCCGCCGGCGCCGAACCGACCGCGCCGGCCACCCTCACCGAGTTCGGCGATCCCGGGGTCGCGCCGCGGGTGATCGACCTGCCGGGTCCGGCGAGCGCGCTGACCGGCGACGGCCGCGGCACCGCCTACCTCGCCACCCGGGGCGGCTACCTCACGGTCGACCTGGCCGCGGGCCGCGCAGCACAGGTGCCGGTCGTGGGGGCCCCTGAGGCCGAGTTCACCGCGATCGCGCAGCGCGCCGACGGCAAGCTGGTGCTGGGCAGCGCCGACGGGGCCGTGTACACCCTCGCCTCCCCCGCGCCGGACACGGCGAAGAGCGCGACCATCGCCAGCCGGAACAAAATCTTCGCCCGCGTGGACGCGCTTGCCGCACAAGGGAATACGACGGTAGTTCTCGACCGCGGCCAGACCTCGGTAACGACGATCGGGCCCGACGGGCACGCCGAGCAGGCGCTGCGGGCCGGCGAGGGCGCGACGACCATGGCCACCGATCCGCTCGGCCGGGTCCTCGTCGCGGACACCCGCGGCGGCCAACTGCTGGTGTACGGTGTCGACCCGCTGATCCTGCGCCAGGCCTATCCGGTGCGGCAGTCCCCGTACGGCCTGGCCGGCTCGCGCGGGCTCGCGTGGGTGTCCCAGACCGCCGCGAACGTCGTCATTGGTTACGATCTGTCAACCGGAATTCCCGTCGAAAGGGTGCGATACCCAACCGTGCAGCAACCGAACTCACTGGCTTTTGACGAAGCGTCGGGCACCTTGTACGTGGTGTCGGGGTCGGGTGCGGGCGTCCAGGTGATCGAGCACGCGGCGGGCCCGCGGTGACCGCGCCCCGGTGGAGCCGGCTGCCGGAGGGCTGGGCCGCGGAGATGTCGGATGACTACGAGTGGATACCGCTGCGACTCCCGCCGGAGGTCACCCGGCTCAGCGCGTCCATCCGGCTGTCGATCGAGGCCGAGTATCGCGGCTGGGAGCTGACGCGAGTGCGCCTCTACAACGACGGTAGTCGTCGGGTTTTGTTGCGCCGCAAGAAGTCTCGCCTCGAAAGCGCGCGGCCCGAGCAGCCGGGTTTGTGATGTACCGGCTGACCCGCCGGCTGTTGTTCCTGGTCCCGCCCGAGCGCATCCACCTGCTGGTCTTCGCGATCCTGCGCGGCCTCACCAGGGTCGCCGTGGCGCGGCGGCTGCTGCACCGGCGGCTCGGCCCGAACGATCCCGTGCTGGCCAGCACGGTGTTCGGCGTGCGCTTTCCCGGACCGCTGGGGCTGGCCGCCGGCTTCGACAAGGACGGCCTGGGGCTGCTCACCTGGGGTGCGCTGGGTTTCGGGTACGCGGAGGTCGGCACGGTCACGGCGCGGCCGCAGCCCGGCAACCCTGCCCCCCGCCTGTTCCGGCTGCCCGCCGACCGGGCACTGCTGAATCGGATGGGCTTCAACAATCGCGGTGCAGGCGCGCTGGCGATCGAACTCGCCCACCATCGGCCGGAGGTGCCGATCGGGGTCAACATCGGCAAGACGAAGACAACGCCGGCCGCCGACGCCGTCAGCGACTACCGGGCCAGCGCCCGGCTGGTCTCCCCGCTGGCGGCGTATCTGGTGGTCAACGTCAGCTCGCCCAACACGCCGGGGCTGCGCGACCTGCAGGCGGTGGCGTCGCTGCGGCCCATCCTGGAGGGAGTCGTTGCCGAGACGTCCACACCGGTCCTGGTGAAGATCGCGCCCGACCTCTCCGACTCCGACGTCGACGACATTGCGGACCTGGCCGTCGAACTGGGCCTGGCCGGCATCGTCGCCACCAACACCACCGTGTCGCGCGAAGGCCTGCTCACGCCCGGCGTCGAAAAGCTCGGCGCCGGCGGCATTTCCGGGCCGCCGGTGGCGCACAGGGCCCTCGAGGTGCTGCGCCGGCTCTACGGCCGGGTCGGCGACCGCCTGGTCTTGATCAGCGTCGGCGGCATCGAGACGGCCGACGACGCCTGGGAGCGGATCACCGCGGGCGCCTCGCTGCTGCAGGGCTACACCGGCTTCGTCTACGGAGGGGGCTTGTGGCCCAAGCACATTCACGACGGCATCGCGCGGCGCTTGCACGACGGCGGGTTCGCCTCGCTGCGCGACGCGGTCGGGTCGGCAGCCGGTGACCCGGACAAACCGCCGGGTAGACCCGGCCGGCTTGGGGGATCGGGATAGGCGCTTGTTGCGCATATGTCGATTAATTCGATTGATTGCCTTGAGAATCCAGGGTTGTGCATCTGTAGAACAAGCTGTTAGAAACAGGAGAACGCCCGCTTTCTTCGTCACGATTTCGTTCAGCATCGTGACCGGTGCGACCTAGCTTTCTCATGGGGATCGTCTTCGAGGGGAGACCACGATGTCCGTTGTAGTTGCTGCTCCGGAGGCGTTGGGGGCGGTCGCCGGCGATCTGGCAGGCATCGGTTGCGCACTGCGAGAGGCCACCGCCGCGGCAGCGGGCCAGACGACCGCAATCACCTCCGCTGCCGCCGACGACGTGTCGCTCGCAATCTCTGACGTGTTCGGCACGTACGGGCGGCAATTCCAAACGATGAGCGCTCAGGCGGCGGCATTTCACAACGAGTTTGTGAGCCTGTTGAACGGCGGCGCGGCGGCCTACCTCAGCACCGAAATCGCCAACGCCGAGCAGGCCATGATCGGCGGCTCCACCCCCGGCGGCGCCGCCGCGTCCACGCCGCTCCTCGGCGGGCTGCTCGGCCTGGGCGGCTCGAGCGGCAGTGGCGGCCTGCTCGGTGGCTTGCTCGGCGGCGGCTCGGGCGGAGGGGGCCTGCTCGGCGGGCTGGACGGACTCCTCGGCCTGGGCACCGGAGGGGGCGGGCTGCTCGGCGGATTGGGCAGCGGGTTGAGCCAGATCCTGGGCCCGTTCAACAGCATCGGGACCCAATTCGCCAACGGCCTGGGGTCGCTGGTTTTCAACCCCGCGATCCTCAACGCCGTACCGACCCTGAGCGACCTCGTCGGGCCGATAAACCTCGGCAACCTGACCCCGGGCTTGAGCCTCACCTCGGGGCCCCTTGGCGCCTTGTTGGGCCCGACCCTCAACGGCGTCGGACTGGACCTGGGCAACTTCGTGTCCAACGAACTGGTCAACGGGATAACACTGACCAACCTTGTCGGAACCGCGACCGGGCTCTTGCAGGACGTGCCGCTACTCCAGGGGCTTCAACCGCTGCTGAACCCGTTGCTGCCGGCGCTCTTCGGACCGATGCCGTCAGGCGCGGCTCCCTACCCCAACCCGTACACCGTCCTGTTCGACAACACGGCGCTGAACCTGAACCTGATGGGCGCCCAATTCGCGAGCCATCCCTTCCCGATCCTGAACCAGGTTGTCATCAACCAGAATCACTACGCGCAGATCTTCTCGAGCGGGGTCCTGACCGACCTGGAGGTTTTCCCCGCGAACGTGCCGGCGAACATCCAACTCGCCCTGCAAGGCGCGTCCACCTTCAACCCGGGCGCCATCGGAGGCGACTTCGTCAACGGCACGACCGGCTTCTGGGGGACGGTCGGCTCGTCGCTGAACAAGATGGGCTCGGATCTTCAGCAGACGATTCCCATTGCCGGCAAGGACATCGCGATGGCCGGCCAAGCGGTACAGGCGGGCGATTACTACGGCGCGGTGCAGGACGCGGCGCATGCCCCTATCGATCTCTTCATCACGGGATTCGACACCAGCCACTTGACCGTCGGCGGCAGCATCACCAGCCTCCT
Organism: Mycobacterium sp. E2699; assembly: GCF_001666745.1. NCBI lineage: Bacteria > Bacillati > Actinomycetota > Actinomycetes > Mycobacteriales > Mycobacteriaceae > Mycobacterium > Mycobacterium sp. E2699. The sequence continues at coordinate 19,253 of NZ_LZJH01000049.1, forward strand.
CCCGCCCAGCTTCGCCGTCAGTATCGCCGGTCCGGTCGGATTGGAGGGTCCGGCCGCCGAGTTGCTGCCCATCCTGACCGCCCTGGGACAACAGCCGGTAGGCCTTGCGAGCCTGGTCCCGCACACGTCGATCCCCGGAATGATGTTGGGCAACTTCGCAAACGCGGTCGACACCCTCGTCAACGCGAACGTCACCGCGAACTTCGCGCTGACCATCACCGGCCTGCCGCCGGCCGGCACGCTGGCCGGCACCGCCATCTTCGGGCTGCCGTTGCAGCTGGGCTTCGCGATACTGGGCCCACCGTTTGCCATGGCGAACGGAATCGCCCAGGGCGCAACGGCCTTCGGCGCCGCTGCGCAGGCCGGCAACGTCCTGGGAATGCTCAACGCGGTCGGTGATATGCCCGCCTACGCGATGAACGGCTTCCTCAACGGCCAACTCCTGGTGGATCTGCCGCTGCCGATGACGGTGTCGACACCGTTGCTGGGCTCCCTCACGTTGCCGGCCGTCGCCCACGTCCCCTTCGACGGGCTTCTCACGCCGCCCGAACCGCTGACGGTCACCATCCCCGCCGGCGTCGCGGGCATCACCGTTCCCATCAATGCCACCCTGGGCGGCACGGAATTCGGGGGTCTCTTCCCGACGCTGATGAACACGATTTCGGAAGCGATAGCCGGGGCGATCACCCCCACCGGTTAGCCAAGACCCGGCCTTTCGTTGTAGTCGCTTCGCCGCATGCCGTGGATTAGTCTTTCCGAAGCCACGGGCAGCCGAGGGATCGAAGGGTATGAGACACCAGACCTATCTCATCGCCTCCACTCCTCGCTCGGGTAGTTCGTTCCTTGCCGCCGGCCTCGTCGCGACCGGAGTCGCCGGGCGGCCCGAAGAGTACTTCGCGGCCGAACACGTGGGGGCGTACAAGGAGGATCTGAAGCTACCGCAAGACTGCTCGTGGCCCGAGTATCTGGCGACGGTCATGGCGTACGCGGCGACGGAGAACGGGGTTCGGGGCGTCAAGATTCATTGGCGGGATGTCGTCTCGCTGGCAGGAGCCCTGGGTTTTCCTGACGATCCGGTGGGCGTTCTCGAGATGCTTTTCCCGACAGCGGTTTTCGTCAACATCGTGCGCGCCGATCGGCGCGCGCAGGCCCTCTCGCTGTTTCGCGCCGAGGCGACCGGCGAGTGGTTCCGTTCCGCCGGTGCGTCGACGCGGGAATGGGGGCTCTACCTGGCCCGGCCCACCCCCGGCGGGGCCGTGGTCGATCTCACCGGCGTCGCGCCGACGCGCGAGCAGATCGTCGAGATCGAACGCGGCCTCGATGCCGAACAGGCGGCGTGGACCGCCTACTTCCGCACCCGGGCTCGCAAGGTCCTGACGGTCCGATATGAAGATCTCGACGCGAACTACCGCGACGAGATCGCCAGGGTCTTGCGGTTCCTCGGCGCCGATCCCGCGCACGCCGCTCGCCTGCCCGAACCCCCGCTCGAGCGTCAGGCCGACCACATCAACGAACACTGGCGCCGGCTGGTCGACCGGGAGGAGCACCGCGAAAGTGCAACTGCCGACACGTTTCCCGAGTGAAACCTTCGCAGTTGCACTTTCGACGAACGAGCGAGCTATTTCTGTTCGTGCGTGCCGTAGATGTACGCGCGCGCGATCGCGTGCTGGAACAGGTTGAAACCGAGGAAAGCGGGGCTGGCGTCCTCGGGCAGGTCGAGTTTATCGACGTCCACGGCGTGCACCGCGACGTAGTACCGGTGCGGACCGTGGCCGGGAGGCGGCGCGGCGCCGACGTACCGGCGCATGCCGGCGTCGTTGACCAGGGTCAGCGCGCCGCCCGGCAGCTCGCTGCCGTCGCCGGCGTTGTCGGGCAGCTCGGTGACGTCGGCGGGCAGGTTGGCCACCGCCCAGTGCCAGAACCCGGACAGCGTCGGGGCGTCCGGGTCGTAGACGGTGACCGCGAAGCTGCGGGTGCCCTCGGGAAAACCCGACCAGCTCAGCTGCGGGCTGACGTCCTCTCCCCCGGCGCCCATGATCCCGCTGACTTGCGGGGTCGCCAGCGGCTGGCCGTTGGTGATCGAGGTCGACTCCAGGCTGAACGACGGCAGCTTGGGCAGCGCGTCATACGGGTCGGGCGGCAGGCTCATGGGCGATCCTCTCGTGTCGTGTTCACTAGCAGTGTGTCAGGAAGTGCGCCAGCACCTCGGTGCCGAACCTCAACGCATCGACGGGTACCCGCTCGTCGACGCCGTGGAACAGCGCGCTGAAATCAAGATCCGGCGGCAACCGCAGCGGGCTGAAGCCAAAACAACGAATACCCAAGCGCGCGAAGGCTTTCGCGTCGGTACCACCGGACATCATGTAGGGCACCGTGCGGCTGTCCGGGTCGAGCGCCAACACCGCGGCGTTCATCGCGTCGACCAAATCGCCGTCGAAGCTGGTCTCATACGACTCGAAATCCCTGATCCATTCCCGGGTCACGTTGGGACCGATCAGCTCGTCGACCTCGGCCTCGAACGCGGCCTTGCGGCCCGGGAGGATGCGGCAGTCCACCACCGCCTCGGCCGACCCCGGGATGACGTTGGCCTTGTAGCCGGCCTTGAGCATGGTGGGGTTGGCGGTGTCGTGCAGCACGGCTTTGAGCATGCGGGCCGTCGGGCCGAGCTTCTCGATCGCCCCCGCCAGATCACCGGACTCGACGTCGAACGTCAGCCCGGTCTCCTCGCTGACCGCAGCCAGGAACTGCGCGACGGTGTCGGTCACCACAAGCGGGAACTGGTGCCGGCCCAGGCGGGCGACCGCCTCGGCGACGGCGGTGACCGCGTTGCGGTCGTGCACCATCGAACCGTGCCCGGCCGTGCCCCGGGCGGTCAGCCGCATCCACGACAGCCCCTTCTCGGCCGTCTCGATCAGGTACAGCCGGCGTTCGCCCCCGTCGCGGCGCGGCACGGTCAGCGAGAAGCCCCCCACCTCCCCGATCGCCTCGGTGACACCCGCGAACAGCTCGGGCCGATTGCGGACCAGCCACTGGGCCCCGTAGTGGCCGCCGTGCTCCTCGTCGGCCACGAACGCGAACACCAGATCGCGGGGCGGCACGATGCCGGCCCGCTTCAGCTGCCGGGCGACCACGATCATCATCCCGACCATGTCCTTCATGTCGACCGCGCCGCGGCCCCAGACGAAACCGTCCCGGATGGCGCCGGAAAACGGGTGCACCGTCCAGTCGGCCGGCTCGGCCGGCACCACGTCGAGATGCCCATGGATCAGCAGGGCGCCGCGCGAGCTGTCCGCGCCGCGCAGGCGCGCGATCACGTTGCCCCGGCCGGGCGCGCCGGATTCGACGTATTGCGGCAGGTAGCCGACCTCTTGCAGCTGCTCGGCGACCCACTGGGCGCACGCGGCCTCGCCTTGCGTGGTCTCGGGTTCGCCGGTATTGGTGGTATCGAACCGGATCAACCGGCTGACCACCTCGACCACATCATCGCCGGGATGGGTTTGGTCGACGGCGCCAGGCTCAACGGTCACAACCACCTTTCCTACCACTGCGCGGTCCGCCGGGCTCGGGCTCGCGGCGGCGGCGAGCTGGGTTGGGTCTGCGCGGGCCGATCCGATAGCCTTAGCTGCCAACTCTCGTTGGTCTTGTCCGAGTGGCGGAATGGCAGACGCGCTAGCTTGAGGTGCTAGTGCCCTACTAATGGGCGTGGGGGTTCAAGTCCCCCCTCGGACACATTGTGATGTCGCGAGACATCGAGGACAGATGTCTCGCGACATAGTGAACACCCTCAGTTGTTGGCTGGGGGTGTTTTG
>NZ_LZJH01000050.1:0-42242 GCF_001666745.1 Mycobacterium sp. E2699
GTACCAGCGGCCCCCGCTGACGATGTACCTGCACCTTCCGTTCGTCACGGTGCCGATTCCGATCAACCCGCCCCCCCCGCCGCCCCCCGCCCCTTAGGCCGGTCCGTGGCACGCGGCGACAACTGGGCGCACACTGGGCGGTAACGCCGGCACTGCAAGGAGGTTCGCGTGGGCGAGTACGGTGCGTTCGGATTCGATCCCGAGGAGTTCGATCGCGTGATCAGGGAGGGCAGCGAGGGCCTGCGCGACGTGTTCGAGCGAATCGGCAAATTCGTCACGGCGCCCGTGCCCGGGACGAGTTGGTCCGCGTTCTTCGACGACCTGTCGCGGCGGCCGCGCCGCGAGCCGGAGACCGCCGGCGAGGCCGGTGACGGGGTGTGGGCCATCTACACCGTGGACGCCGACGGCGGCGCCCACGTCGAGCAGGTCTATGCGACCGAGCTCGACGCGCTGCGTGCCAACAAGAACAACGTCGACCCCAGCCGCAAGGTGCGCTTCCTGCCCTACGGCATCGCGGTCAGCGTCCTCGACGGCGATTCCGAGGACTCCGCCGAACCCGGCGCGACGGGCTAGCGGCGCGGGTCGTCAGCCCTGCTTCACCTCGTTGGATCCGCCGGAGTTGCTGATCTTCGGGTTTCCCGAATGGTAGGTGATCTTGTTGCTGAAGCCCGACGCGTCGATGCTGTCGACGGCGTCGACCGTGATGGCGTTCTGAACGCCGGACACGGTCAGGCTGGTGCAGTGCCCGGTGATCACGACCGTGTTGGAAACCCCGCTGACGCTGACGATGTTGTCGTTGCAGGCGATCGTCCGATTCTCGTTGATGCCCGAGACGCTCAGCCTGGCGCCCGGCGACGGGGTCGGTGACGCCGACGGCGTCGTCGAACGGGGCCGGGTGCTCGACGGGCCGGGGCTTCTCGGACTGCTGGTGGCGCTCGACGGCGGACCGAACGTCGCCGAGACGGACGGCGACGAGTTGATGATCGACCGGACCCCGGACAGCTGGTGCGCGGCGAAGGCTGCGATGCCGCCCGCGAGGGCGAGAAAGGCGATGACGACGAACGTGCCCACGATCCACCAGGTGCGGTTGCCCGACGACGACCTCGGCGGCGTCCCGTAGGACGGGCCACCATAGGCCCACGGGCCGGCCGGCGGCGCTGGCGGCGCTGGCGGCGGGCCCGCCGGGCCGGGCGCATACGGGTAACCCCCGGACGGCGGCGCCTGTCCGCCCTCGGACGCCCGCGCCGCGTCGGCCAGGGGGCGCTCGAGTTCCCGGATGCGCTCTTCGGGGTCGTCGTGCGATTTCATGCAGCGATGCTCCCACCCGAACGTGTCGAATGGGTAGTTTCAGCACCGTGCCCGACTTGCCGAATCGCCAAATCCTGCTGCGTCGCCGCCCGACTGGTCTGGTCCGGCCCGAGGACACCGAGCTGGTCACCAGGCCGGCGCCCGAGCCCGCCGACGGCGAGGCGCTGCTTCGAACCACCTACGTGGGGCTCGACGCGGCGGTCCGCACCTGGCTGAACGACCAGCCGGGCTACCTGCCGCCGGTGCAGCTGGGTGAGGTGATTCGGGCCGCCGGGATCGGCGAGGTGGTGGCGACGCGCTGCGACGCCTTCCAGGTCGGCGACGTCGTCACCACGCTGTCGGGCTTCCAGGAGTACGTGATCATCCGCGACGACGTCTTCAGCACCCCGGTTCCCGGCCAGGGCGCGGTCGATCAGCTGGCGGTGATGTCGGTGTACGGCCCCACCGGCGCGACCGCCTACATCGGGATGATGGACATCGGCCGGCCCCGGCCCGGGGAGACGGTGGTGGTGTCGGCCGCCGCGGGCGCCACCGGATCGGTGGCCGGCCAGATCGCCAAGATCGCCGGCGCCCGGGTGGTGGGCATCGCCGGCGGCCCGGAAAAATGCCGGGCGGTGGTCGAGGACTTCGGGTTCGACGCGTGCATCGACTACAAGAACGACGACCTGGCGGCGGCGCTCAAAGAGCATTGCCCCCGCCGGGTCAACGTCTACTTCGACAACGTCGGCGGGCCGATCCTCGACGCGGTGCTGGGTCGGCTGGCGACCAAGGCGCGGGTGGTGCTGTGCGGCGTCATCTCCAGCTACCTCACCGGCGAGCATCCCGGCCCGGCCAACTACGTGAACCTGCTGTCCAAGACCGCGTCGATGCAGGGCTTCAACGCGCTCGACGACTGGGCCCGCTTCGACGAGGCGTTCGCCGCGCTGCACCGATGGGAGCACGAGGGCCTGATCAAGCACCGCCAGACCGTTTTCGAGGGCGTCGAATCCTGCGTCGACGCCCTCAACGGCCTGTTCACCGGGGCCAACATCGGCAAGATGCTGGTCAAGCTGAGCGAGCCCGCGTCAGGCTGAGCCCAGGACGCGGTGCAGCTCCTTTTTGGCGTCGGTCAGCGCTTCCAGCACCTTGGTCCGGGTCTCGGCGAGCCGCTCCTTCTGCTCGTCGGTGCCGGTCCAGGTGATCGTACGGGCCAGACCGGCGAGCTCGAAGAGCGTCCGGCGGATCTTGAAGGCGTCGCCGAACTTGGCCGCCCGGCCCAGGAAGGCGTGCGCGGTCTCGCTGCTCACGCCACGCCAGGCCAGCACGTTCTGGCCGAGTTCGGTCAGCGTCGCCACACCGTTGTCGACCTTGACCATGCCGCGCCCGGCGAGCAGCCCGATCGCGAGCTCCGCCAGGTCCTGCGGCGGGGTGAAAGCGCCCTCCGTCGCGTCGGACACCCGCTGCACCACCTGCGCGGCGTCGGCCGGGCCGTCGAGCAGCATCGCCGCCGTCACGAACGCGGCGCGCTTCAGGAAGGGCCGGCCGCCGGGGCCGAATCCCCCCTTGAAGCCGGGGCCACCGCCGAACCCGCCGTGCCCCCAACTCTTTTCGCCCCAGCCGCCGCCGAAGCCGGGACCGCCGAAACCGGGGCCACCGCCGAACCCGCCGAAGCCGCCGCCAAAGAATCCACCAGACATCGCTTCCATTCCTTTCCAGATTTGACTATCAAGCTCCTTGATACCACCGGGGGTGGTGATGTCAAGGAAATTGATGGTTGCCTCGTTCGGTGCGGTTGGCCGCGTACCGGCATGGGGCGACGGGCCGGCGCGGTCGCCGGCGGAGCGCAGGCGCCGACCGGCGGGCCCGCCCGCGGCTCGGCCCCGGCGAACGGCGCCGCCCGAACCGGCTGCCGGACCCGGCGGGCGCCGATCAGGCCCGCAAAGCAGCCGTTGACCCGCGAAATTGCCCGGGCCCACCACGGTCTGGCGAGATGCGCGGCGCCCCCGGCGCGTGGTTTCATAACACCGTTTGCGAGAGTTGCCTAGGGGAGAATCGCACCGGGCCACGGGTCCCGGTTGTCGAACGATTGGTGGGAGTGCAGATGGACCGTCGCAGCATGTTGTTGACCACGGGGCTCGGCATGCTGGCGGCCGTGGCCGCGACGCCCCTCCCCAGGGCGCTGGCCCACCCGTCGCTCCCGGCGCCGCCGGAGGCGCCGTCGGCCGGCCCCGGCGGCTACATCTTCTCCGACGAGTTCGACGGCCCGGCGGGCTCGGCCCCGGACCCGGGCAAGTGGACGGTGCAGACCTGGCAGGACGACGTGTTCCCGCCGGTCGCCGGGATCTACCGCGACGACCGCCGAAACGTGTTCCAGGACGGCAACTCCAACCTCGTCCTGCGCGCCACCCAGGAGGGCGACACCTACTACGGCGCCAAAGTGCGCGGCAACTTCCGCAGCATGATCAACCAGACCTGGGAAGCGAAGATCAAGCTGAACTGCCTGGACCCGGGCCTGTGGTCGGCGTTCTGGGGTGTCAACGAGGACCCGCTGCCCGACGGCGAGGTCGACGTCTTCGAGTGGTACGGCAACGGCTCGTGGCCCCCGGGAACGACGGTGCACGCGGCCTCCAACGGCAAGACCTGGGAGGGGAAGTCGATTCCCGGGTTGGTGGACGGCGGCTGGCACACCTGGCGGATGCACTGGGGCGAGGACGGATTCCAGTTCGCGCGCGACGGCTCCCAGTACTTCACCGTGCCCAACAAACCGATCCACGTACACGGCGGCGCCCCCGACGACTTCCGGTGGCCGTTCAACAACCCCGGCTACTGGATGACGCCCATGTTCACCCTCGCGGTCGGTGGCGTCGGCGCCGGCGACCCCGCCGCGGCGACCTACCCGGCGGACATGCTCGTCGACTACATCCGCATCTGGTGACTACCGCTGCGCTTTGATCACCTGAACAAGGTCGAACTGCCAGCGCTCGACCAGCCGGAAGCCCAGATCGTGCGGCACGGCGAACGCGGGGGTGGGACCGTAGACCGGGCCCGGCGGCAGCGCCGAACCCCGCTCGTGAGCGGGCATGGACCCGTCGGCCTGGGTGATGATCCACACGACGCCGCAATGGCTCAACGGCCCCGCGACGACCTCCGGGATGAGGTTGGTGTCGAAGACGTCGTTGCGGTCCGTCGCCCGCTGCCACAGGGTGAGGTCGATCAGCTTCCGATAGGCGTCCGGGCGCGCCGCCATCAGCGGGCGCATCGGGGCGGGCATGAATGTCACCGTGTCGTTCACCAGCAGGCAATCACCGGGCGCCGCCTTCGCGGTGATCAGGTCGGCGACCTGGCTGTAGTCCATCCCGTATTTGGCATACGGGTTGCGTTGCGCCCGAACGTAATTCGGGGCTGCGGCGATCGCGAAAACACCGACCAGGGCCGCCGCTGCCCACGGCCTGGCGGCCACGGCCCCCGTGCAGACGCCCAGGATCAGGGCCATCGCGGGGGCGGTGAAGGCCAGATAGCGCGGCGTGTAGATCGGGTGCAGCAGCGCCGACCAGGCGACGATCAGGGCGGTGGGTATAGACAGCCAGGCGGCCGCGAGGGTCAACAACTGCCGATCGCCCACCGCGAGCCGCGGGGATCCGCTGAGCCACAACACGATAGCCCCGACCATCACCAGCGCCGACAAGACCGCGAACGGCGGGCTGCGCTCGAAATACTGCTGGACCACCACGTCTTCGATCGTCCGGTGCCCGATCGGCGGCACCCAACGGATCTGATGCGACTGCCCGGCGACCGCGACCAGAAAAGGAGCCAACGCGCACACGATCGCCCCCGAGGTGATCGCGAAGCGCAGCAACACTTTTCGCGCGCCGTGGCACGCCCCGACGAACGTGAGGTGCGCCAGCGCCAACAGGACGAGGTACGCGTCGAGCAGGATCGACACGGCCAGCGCGAGGCCGTAGGACAACCAGGCCCACGCGGTGTTCCGGCGCGCCGCGACGACGAGCAGCACGCACAGCCACACCGCGGCCATCATCGACAGCGCATACGGGCGCGCCTCGATGCCCGCCCACGTCGACCGGGGCAGGATGCCGCAGAACACCCCGGCGGACACCGCGACGGTCCGAGACGAGAACTGCCTGCCCAACACGACCACCCCGGCCGCGGCGCCGCCCACCGCCAGGCCGCTGGGCGCGCGGGACCAGAATTCGGTGGGCGGGAAGAGCTGGAACCAGCCGTGCATCAGCGCGTAGTACAGGCCGTGGACGGCGTCGACGTTGCCCAGCATGCGCCATAGCTGGCCGAGCGAACGACTGTAGGACGCCGAAATCGTCGCGGCCTCGTCGTACCAAAACGACGGCCGGGCGGCGCCGGCGAGACTGATTGCGGCGGCGAACAATCCGACGATCAGCGGGTCCAGCCCGACCGGCGGCAGTGCCAGCGGGCCGCCGCGGTGTTGCCGTGACTCGGCGGTATCGGAGACGCTCACCGCCCGCTATGTTGCCAGACGCGCACGGGTGCCCCGGCGCTCGTCGGCCCGGGTCCGCCCCCGGACAAGAAAAGGACTCAACCCACCCGGATTCGAACGTATGATCGATCGATGGGCGAGCTCGCTTCGATCGGCTACAACGGCCAGCCCGTGCGCAGCCCCTTCCGGGTGGTGCGCCCGCCGGTCGCGGTGCTCGTCGACCTGACGGTGCTGTTCCCGCGCGAGCCGCATCGGTCGGGGCGGTATCAGCCCAACGGCCTGCAGCTGCACAAGGTCGTCGAGGGCCGGCTCAGCTGCTGGGGCATCTGCGAGCAAGGCGACTGGTGGGGCCTGGTGACCTACCCCATCGCGTACGGCTCCAAGCGCAAGACGGTGACGCACTGGGTCCCGGCCTGGACGCTGCGCCGGAAACGCTAGCTGGCGGTGCCGAAGGGCCGCGGGAATGCGATGATGGCTGCCCGTGGCAGGCAACCTGGTTTCCGTGCTGACCAAGCTCATTCCACTCGGGCTCGTCATCGCGCTCTCACCGATCACCGTCATCCCGGCGGTGCTGGTCCTGCACGCGCCCCGCCCGCGGCCGGCCAGCCTGTCCTTTCTCTGCGGGTGGCTGCTGGGCATGGTGGCCCTCACCGCGGCGTTCGTCGCGGCCTCGGATCTGCTGGGCGATCTGCACCACACACCCCCGACCTGGGCGTCGTGGGTGCGCGTGGTGATGGGCTCGGCGCTCATCGTGTTCGGCGTCGTCCGCTGGCTGACCCGGCATCGTCAGGGCAAGAGCCCGGCCTGGATGCGTTCGTTTTCCCGGATGACCCCGCTGCGCGCGGGCGTGACCGGGGTGGTGCTGACGGCGGTACGGCTGGAGGTGCTGATCCTGTGCGCGGTGGCCGGCCTCGCCATCGGCACCGGCGGGCTCGACCCGGCGGCCGGCTGGGTGTCCGGCGCCGTGTTCGTCGCCGTGTCCTCCTCGACCGTCGCCGCACCGATACTCGCCTACGTCGGCGCGGGTGGCCGCCTCGATGACGCGCTGGAACGGCTCAAGGCGTGGATGGAGGAAAACCATGCCGCCATGCTTGCGGTCATCCTGGTCCTGATCGGTTTGTTGGTGCTTTACAACGGAATTCACGCGCTGTAGCAGCGGGACAGGCTAGATTGCAGCCCATGGCAGGAAGCTGGGCCACCGTCGCCACGGGGCTGATCCCGCTCGGGCTGGTCATCTCGCTCTCGCCGCTCACGGTCATCCCGGCGGTGCTCGTGTTGCAGGCGCCGCGGGCGCGGCCGGCCAGTCTGTCCTTCCTCGCCGGTTGGGTGCTGGGCCTGGTGGCGCTGACGGCGCTGTCGGTCGCGGCATCCGGCCTGCTCGGCGGTCTGGACAAGTCGCCGCCGAGGTGGTCGTCGTGGTTGCGCGTGGTGCTCGGGTCGGCGCTGATCGTCTACGGCGTCGTCCGGTGGTTCACCCGGCACAGCCACACCGAGTCGCCGGCGTGGCTGCGCTCGTTCGACACCATCACGCCGGCCCGGGCGGCGATCACCGGCGCGGTGCTGGCGGTGGTGCGACCGGACGTCGCGCTGATCTGCATCCCGGCCGGCCTGGGCATCGGCACCGCCGGGCTCGGCCTCGCCGGTGACTGGCTGGCCGCCGCGTTCTTCGTCGCGATCGCGGCCTCCAGCGTGGCGATCCCGATCCTGGCCTACGCGGCGGCCGGCCAGCGCCTCGACCCGACGCTGGCGCGGGTCAAGGACTGGATGGACAAGAACAACGCCGCCCTGCTCGCGGCGCTGCTGATCGTGATCGGCGCGATGGTGCTGTACCACGGAATTCGCGCCCTGCATCACCTGTAGCCGCCGTCGGACAGGCCCGCGTCGGCTTCGAGCCTGTTCGTCTCGCCGAAGACGAACTCGCGGAACAATTCCCGGCCGTAGTCCCTGAGCATGCCCAGGTAACCCTTCGCCGCCCACTGCCGGCAGTGCCGCTCCTCGTGGTGCAGGACCCGGTCGAGGTCCAGCCGGGACCAGGCGCGCCCGGACCGGACGAGCCGGCGCAGCCGCTCGGCGGGGTCGGCGAGCCTGCCCATGTTGACCATGAAGATGTCGCCCCAGGTGGTGCCGCCCCGGCGGCTGAACTGGCGCTGGATCATATTGCCGCCGACACCCATGAGGATGCCGTTGGGGGTCGTCACGAGGCGTCCCCCGTTGCGATGGACGAACCCGACGTCGCGGGCGTAACTCCAGCGATTTGCATTCTGCCGGTTGATGATTCGCGCGACCTCGGCGGCGGTGTAGGGCGTCTCGGGAAAGTCGGTGCGCGGGGCCTTGCCGTAGTCGGTGCCCGCGTTGAGGACGTAGGTCAGCAGCGTCGCGGTGCGCGCGTCGTCCCCGCCGATGTCGCGAGACAGCAGAAAGTAGGACTTGCCGTGCGGGTCCTTGATCTCCTCCAGCCGGTCGAGGACGCCGAAGGCCTCCGGCGTGACGCCGTGCCGCCGGGCGATGTCGGCGACGACATCGGCCGGCACGCCCCGGCGTCGGGCGTTTTCCAGCCACGCCGCCGAGTAGCCGTCTGCGCGCACGGTTGCCAATTTAAGGTGTAGGGCAATGGATGGGCGGCCCTGGCGACGCGAGCGCGGCGTCACGCAGATCACTCGCGGGCTCGGCACGCTGGATCGCGAACTGTTCGAGACGATCGCCGACACGCCCACCCCGCTGCTCGACACGGTCATGCCGCCGCTGACCCGCGCGGCCGACCACTCCAAGCTGTGGCTGGCCATCGCCGCGGCGCTGCTGTCGTCGGGCAAGCCGTCCGCCCAGCGCGGCGCGACCCGCGGTGTCCTTACGCTCGGGGCCACCAGCCTGCTCACCAACCAGGTCGCCAAGCGAATCCGCCCGCGCCCGCGGCCCGTTCGCGACGCGGTGCCGCTGATCAGGCGGGTCCGCCGCCGCCCCGCGTCCAACTCGCTGCCGTCGGGCCACTCCGCCAGCGCCGCCGCGTTCGCCGTCGGGGTGGGACTGGAGAATCCGCCGCTGGGGTTCGTCCTGGCGTTGCTGGCCGGCCTGGTCGGGCTGTCGCGGGTGGCGACCGGCGCGCACTACCCCGGCGACGTCCTGGCCGGATTCGGCATCGGCGCCGGCCTCGCCGTGCTGGGCGGCCGTGTCGTCCCCCCGATCGTCGAAACCACGCTGCCGAAAACCGAACCGCTGGTGGTCGACACGCCGCCACGGCCCGACGGCTCCGGCGTGGTGCTCGTCATCAACCCGTCGTCGGGCGGCGGCACGGGCGCCCGCGTCGCCGACGAGGTTCGCGCCGGCCTGCCCAAGGCCGAGATCGTCGAACTGGGGCCCGACGACGACCCGCAGGAGGCGCTGCGCGGCGCCGCGGAGCGGGCCGAGGTGCTGGCCGTCGGCGGAGGCGACGGCACCGTCGCCACCGCCGCGTCGGTCGCCATCGACGCGGGCCTGCCATTGGCGGTTTTCCCCGCCGGAACGTTCAACCATTTCGCCAAGGACATCGGCTGCGACACCGTGGCCAAAACGGTGGAGGCGATTCGCACCGGCAGCGTCGCCCGCGTTGACCTGTTGTGCCTCAACGAAAGCCGGATGGTGCTCAACACCGCGAGCATCGGCGCCTACCCGACGTTCGTGCGGTATCGCGAAAAGCTCGAGAAGCGCGTCGGCAAACCCGTGGCCGGCTTCTACGCGATGCTGCACACGTTGCGCAAGGGCCAGCCCATCACCATCCGCTACGACAACAAGACCCTGCGGACGTCGCTGTTCTTCCTCGGCAACTCGGTGTACCTGCCGACCGGCTTCGCCCCGTCGCGGCGCACGCGCATGGACGACGGCCTGATCGACGTGCGCATCCTCGAGATCGGGCGCCCGTGGGCGCGGACCCGGATCCTGACGGCGCTGGCGCTGGGACGGCTGCTGCGCAGCCCGCTGTATCACGAACTGCAGGTGCCCGAGTTCAGCTTCTCCGCCGTCGACGGCCCGACGGTCATCGCCCACGACGGCGAGGTCGGGGAGAAATACGACCACGCCAGCTTCACCGCGAAATACCGCATCCTGCCGGTCTTTCGGCCGCCGGCGCCGGTCTGAGCCGGCTCAGGCCGACGCTAGGCGCGCGGGCACAGGTCCACCAGGGCGTAGTCGATCAGGGCGTCCGCCTGCCGCGGTGTGAGCCCCCTGGGGCCCAGGTCCATGGTGGACTTCTGCAGCGCCAGGGACTGCAGTTGCGACGGCGGGGCGCCCCAGGAGATTTGCTGGCAGATCTTCCAGCCGGTCTGCACCAGCGCCGGGTCACCGCCCTCGAGGTCCTGGATGCCGATGGCGTGCAGGCGGTTGAGATAGGTCGCCTCATCCGCGTGTGCCGGGCCCGCGCACACGATGCCGGCGGTCAGAAGGGGGCCAACTGCAAATGCTGCGCGAATGGACTTGCCAAAGAGCCTCAGTGCTGCCATAACTCCTTCTCCTATTTGCTATCGCCCGGGGGGTCGGGACGGCGCACGTATATCAAAGCGGTAAATCACGTTTCGCGCAGCAAATGCGGGAGCGGTTGGTTCGGCACCCTAGGGATCGCCGAGATATGCGTCGGCCCACGCGCCGATCACCCGGGCCGCCCGATGAGCCTGGCCGCGCTTGGTGAGCAGGTGATCGGAGCCCTCCAGCGAGACGAAGCTGCGCGGGTGGCGGGCCAGGCGGAAGATCTCACTGGCGTTCTCGATGCCGACCGTGTTGTCGGTCGGCGAGTGCAGGATCAGCAGCGGCAGCTGCAGGCCCTTGATCTTGTCGCGCAGGTGGGCCCTGCGGACGTCTTCCACGAATGCCCGCTTCAGCGTCAGCGTGCGCCCGCCGACCATCCACTCGGCGCTGCCCTCGGACAGACAGCGGTCCACCACCGCGTCGTAGTGCTTCTCCACGTGGCTCGGGTCGACGGGCGCCGCGACCGTGACGACCGACCGCACCCCGGGCGACTGACGCGCCGCGGCGAGCACGGCCGCGCCGCCCCACGAGTGTCCGACCAGGATGTCGGCCGGGGTGCCGCGGCCGGCCATGAACTCGCACGCCTTGACGATGTCGTCGACCTTCACGGTGAACGACCCGTCGCCCCAGTCCCCCTCCGACCCGCCGAGACCCAGCGCGTCGAAGCGCAGCATGCCGATGCCGTCGGAGGCCAGCTGCTTGCACATCCGGGCCGCCGCGGGGCTGTCCTTGCCGAGGGTGAAGCCGTGCGAGAACACGCCCCAGCCGCGCACCGCACCGTCCGGCACCTCGATGACCCCGGCGAGCATCGGGCCGGTGGAGCTCGGGAACGTGACGCGTTCGCCCATGGCTGAGATCTAACCCTGCCGTGGCCCACGGCGGCCAAAGGTTGCTGTCTCGCCTGCGGGCTCGTAGGGCTACCGGTGGCCGCCGCCGCTTTCGGCGCCGCCACCGGAGCTGGCCCCGCCGCCGGAGCTGGCCCCGCCGCCGGAGCTGGCCCCGCCGCCGGAGCTGGCCCCGCCGCCGGAGCTGGCCCCGCCGCCGCTCTCGACGCCGCCGCCGTGGCTTCCACCGCCGGGCTCGGCACCGCCCACGGGCCCACCGCCGCCGGGGCTTTCGGTGCCGCCGCTCGCAGGCCCGCTCCCGCCATGGGGTTCGCCCCCGCCGGCCGGTCCGCTCTCCCCGGGGGTCGCACCACCGCCGAGTGGAGCGCCACCCTCAGGAGGGGTGCCGCCGGGCGTTCCGTGGTTCGGGCCGGGGCCGCTGACCGGGCCTTCGCCTTCGGGCTCGCCGCCGGGGTGTCCATGGATCGGGACTGGGCCGCCGGCGCCCGGGTTGTCCGGCGGTCCGCCGCCCCCATGCGGCGACGGCCCTTGGCCCGGCGGTGTTTGTTGGGGCGGCGGCAAGTGCGGCGGGGAGACATGGACGGGCGGCGGCCCGGCGGGCGCCGACGGGGGCGGCCGGTGGACCACCGGCGGGCTCGCCGGCGGCTCGGGCAGGTGAAGCGGCGGAACCGGAACCGGTGCTACTGGCGGAACCACCACGGGAACCGGCACGGGCGGCGCTGCCGGAATCGGAGCCGGCGCCACGGGCGGGACCCCGACGGGAACCGGCGCGGGCGGTGCCGCCGGAACCGGGGCCGAGGGGACGGGAGCCGCGGGAACCGGTGCCGCCGCGACCGGAGCGGCCGGCGGAGGTGTCCCGGTCGGCGGACTCAAGGGCTTGGGGGCCGCCACCTTCGTGGCCGCGACTTGCCCGGGCGCCGGCGCGAATGCCTGCTCGACCGGGGCAATCACGTTCTGCAGCGGGGCAGGCAGCAGGCCGACCGTGGTGTGGACGCCGACCGCCATGGCGACCTCTAATGCCAACATCGCGCTGAAGCCGGCCACCGCAACGGCACTTCCGACCAGCAGGCCGCGCCTTGGACCGCGCGGCTCGCCCGAGCCTGCATCGCCGGGATCGATGACGACGGTCCGCGCGCTCGCTTCATCGTCCGCTACAGCGCTATAGGCGACTTCGTCGTCGCCTGGCTCGGCATCGGCGATGCACAGATATTCGGATAGGGCGCTCGCGTCGACCGCACCCGTGCCCGGATCTTGTGCGTAGGCCAGCGCGGCGGTCGACGACGCGAACAACGGCGCATTCGCGGACGCCAGGGCGGCGCCGCGCGCCAGCGCGGTCTCCGGCTCCTCAGGTGCGCTCACGCTGAGGTGGGTCAACTCCGCCAGATGCGGCTTGATCGGGCCGATATCAACGCCCGAGCCGACGACAAACAGGCCGCCCGGGCGCGTGGGCAGCCCGTCGAGCCCGGCGATCATCTCCGCCAGCTCTGCAATGTCCCCGGACGTGGCGTTCAGCCGCCGGACGTCAGCGACGGAACCGTCGGAGGTCTCGACGACGGCCAACGTTGCGGTGTCGGGTTCCACCAAGAGCACCGCGGTGCGCTCGTAACCCATTGCACCGCCGACGGATTGAGCCAACGAGGTCGCCGCCAGAAACGTCGAGACAAGCATCACGTTCTCGAGCTTGTGGGCGGCGAGCGCGTCGCGTAGCGCTGTCGCTTCGAGCTGGTCGGTGCACGCCACCCCGACGGCGGACAATTCGAGGCCGGCGCCGGCCGCATCTTCTCGGGTGCCCAGGATCGCGGCGATCGCCTGATCCGACGCGCTGACGGTGGGCGAATCACCCTCGGCGGTGACGGCAAACTCCTTCTCATCTACCGTTGCGCCGTCGGCGTTTTCGCCCTGCAAGAGCACCAGGTGAACCGATTCTGGCGCCAACGAGACCCCGAGCACAATGTCCACGATGCGCGCCTCCCAGCGTCTTGGCGGCCGGCCGCCGCTCGCGCGGAGGAGGGATCACACGGACCGCTAACCCAATCCTCACCCGGCACGCTGTACCGGGGTCCTGCCCGAGTTATGTAGGTCTTAAGAAGCCCGGCTTGGGAGGTGGCCTAGGGTCGGCTCGTGCGCAGGACCATCGACTGGGACGGCGACGCGGTCACGATCATCGACCAGGCCGCGCTGCCGGCCGAGTACCGCGTCCTCACCCTGCGCACCGTCGACGAGCTGATCGACGCCATCCGCCGGCTGGCCGTGCGCGGCGCGCCGGCGCTGGGCGCGGCGGGCGCGCTGGGCGTCGTGCTCGCCGTCCGCGAGGGCGGCGACGTCCGGGCCATAAAAGAACGAGCCGAACGCGTCGCCAAGGCGCGACCGACCGCCGTCAACCTGAGCTGGGGAGTGGCGCGCGCGCTCGAAAAGCTCGACCAGGGCGCCGAATCCGTGCTCGCCGAGGCCCTGGAAATCCTCGACGAGGACGAACGCCTCAACCGCGCCGCCTCCGCGCGCGCCGCCGAGATCGTCCTCGCGCTGTGTGACCGCCGCCCGCTGCGGCTGCTCAGCCACTGCAACGCCGGCCACCTCGCCACGGTGGCCTGGGGCTCCGCGCTCGGAGTCGTGTGGCACCTGCACGGGCGCGGACTGGTCGAGTCGGTCCTGGTCGACGAGACTCGGCCGCTGCTGCAGGGTGCCCGGCTCACGGCGTGGGAGCTGGCCCAGGCCGGCGTGCCCTACCGGGTACAGCCCGACGGGGCCGCGGCGGCGGCCATGGCGCGCGGCCTCGTCGACTGCGTGCTCGTCGGCGCCGACCGGATCGCGGCCAACGGCGACGTCGCCAACAAGATCGGCACCTACGGCCTGGCGATCGCGGCACATCACCACAACGTGCCGCTCGTCGTGGTGGCGCCGTCGTCCACGATCGACGCGTCGCTGGCCACCGGCGCGGGGATCGCCATCGAGGAACGCGCGCCCGACGAACTTCGGATGTTCGCCGGCACCGCGATCACCCCGCCGGACGCGGAGGTCTTCAATCCCGCCTTCGATATGACCCCCGCCGAGTTGATCACCGCCGTCGTCACCGAACACGGCCGCTACCGGCCGTCCTGAAGCTGATCACCCAAAAATATTGCGGATCAAGGCTTTTCGGGCCTCAGGCGTCGGTGGCCGCGCGCCTACCGAAATGGACCGTTGCGAACCCCGTGCTGAGCGAGACGTAGTGGGCGTCGACGAAGCCCGCGTCCCGCATCGCCCGGGTCAACCCGTCCCGCGACATCCAGCTGCGGATCGAATCGGCGGTGTAGTGATGGGCGTCGCGGTGCCAGGCCACGGCCCAGCCGACCGCCGGCATCACGCGGAAGTAGAGCACGTCGTGAACGGACCGCAGCACTTTGGAGGTCGGCGTGCTGAAGTCGAGCACCATCAACCGGCCGCCGGGCCGCAGGACCCGGTGGAACTCGCGCAGCGCCCGGCCGCGGTCGGCGACGTTGCGCAGGCCGAAGCCGATGGTGACCGCGTCGAAGCACGCGTCCGGGAGTTGCAGGTCGGTGGCGTCGCCGTCCTGGAAGTCCACGGGCCCGCGCTGCCGCCCCCGGGCGACTTCCAGCATCGCCGGGCAGGAGTCGACGCCGACGACCTGGCCCTCCGGCCCGACCGCCGCCGCCGCCAGGAACGCCAGATCGCCCGTCCCCGTGGCGACGTCCAGCACGCGTTCGCCGGTCCGCAGGCCGCACAGCTCCAACGCCTGCCGCTTCCACACGCGATGAAGCCCCAGCGTCCACAGATCGGTCATCACGTTGTAGCGCGTCGCCAGCGCCGAAAACAGCTCCTGGACGTAGCTGCTCTTGGCCTCGTCCGACTGATTCCATCGGCGTGTAACCATCGTGAGCCTCCGCACAACCCCCGAGGTCGACAGTCCCGGAATGTACCACGGCACTTCGTGCGTCAAGAGGGTGCGCCGCCAGCTCGGTTGTCGTGGAGCCGATGACGGGAATCGAACCCGCGTATTCAGCTTGGGAAGCTGATGTTCTGCCATTGAACTACATCGGCGCGGTCGCTGTGAGCTGCACGAACCTTTACAGCGGTGACAGTCTAGCGGCTCAGCGACAGGTCGCTGCAGAACCTCGCCTAGAACGCAACCTTGTGCGTCTGCTTTGGCTGCGCGCGTCGACTCCGACGAAGTGCCGATGACCGTCGCCGAGCGCAAGACGCTCACAAGCCTGACGCGCTCAGCTGTGGCGCTGCGCTCGGTGATGCCCAGCGGCCGACCGAGAAGATCGCTAACCGGCGCGCGGAAGCTGAGTTAGGACTTGTGCTTCTCGGGGCAGTACTCCGCGGTGGCAGCGAGGACGAACAGCCTGGCTTGATTCTGGTCCATCCGTAGTTTCAGCTGGTCGACCTCATCGTTCTGGGTGTACCCGGCAGAAAGATCTTGGCACATCGTGCGCCCCATATTCCCGGTCTGGGACGCGTTACCAACGTGGATGCCGTTCGACGCAAGGTAGTTGGTAAATTCTGTGTCCTTATCGTCGGCGTTGGCGACGGCTGCGGGCGCCAGCATCAGGACCATCGCGGCGCCGAGCATGCATCCACACATCTTCTTAATCATTTGCCCACCACCTTCAAGACTCGACATGACGCTCGGAACGAGACGGGGCGCCCCAGGCAGCGCTTAGAGCTTCCCAGGTCCTGTAGTTCCCGTCGCTGGCGGTTTTCTGGTCGCTAGTTCCAAAGTTCAACCGAGCGTTCATCTTTCGTTTCGGCCGAGTTTGTCCACGACCGGACGGTGAAGCACTCACAGCAAACCCGCCAGTCGGCCTCACCCGAGCCGCGGGCCGTTGGCGCCGATCCGCCACACAAAGCATCCGGCGAATGGCGCTAATGGCCCTGAAGTGCTCTATAGCCATTCGATATTTATTATTTCGTGATCAACCCGTAATGTGCTCGACGTGGGTCGGCATCGGTTAGCCAAGAAGCGGCGTAAGTCACCAGGAGTGCTGGCTGCCGTGCTCGCTCCGGCGGCCGTCTTCTTCGCGACGGCCGGCGACGTCCGTCCGTCACCAACCCATGTCGACGCCAAGCCCGTTATCAGTGACGTCGCGCCGTGCTGCCTGGAAATCGTCGCGGCACCGGCGAATATGTCCCGTAAAGCCGCCGGCTTCGCCCACGGCCAGTTGGCCGCGTCGCGCTACCACACGCGATCCCGCTTCCTGCTCACCGACGTCGCACCGGAACAGGGCCTGCAGGTCAGGACGATCCTGACGGCGCGCAGCATCAGCGCGGCGTTCCCCCAGATCCACTCGATGGGTGGCGTGCGGCCGGATCCGCTGCCCTGGCATCCGCTCGGCCTGGCGATCGACGTGATGATTCCCGACCCGGGCAGCGCCGACGGCATCGCGTTGGGCAACGCGATCGTCGCGTACGTGATGCGCAACGCGAGCCGCTTCGGGATCCAGGATGCGATCTGGCGCGGCGTCTACTACACGCCCACCGGAGCGCAGGCGAGCAGGCTGGGCCACTATGACCACGTCCACGTCACCACCACCGGGGGCGGATACCCCAAGGGTGGCGAAATGTACCTGGCGGACTGAAGGCCGGCCGGCTCAACACCCGGCAGCGGATAGGCTCATCGCGTGCTGCTCTCCGACCGCGACCTCAGGGCCGAAATCACCGCAGGCCGTTTGGGCATCGACCCGTACGACGACACGTTGGTGCAGCCGTCCAGCATCGACGTCCGCCTCGACTGCATGTTCCGGGTCTTCAACAACACCCGCTACACCCACATCGACCCCGCGCAGCAGCAGGACGAGCTGACGAGCCTGGTGGAACCCGTTGCCGGAGAACCGTTCGTGCTGCATCCCGGTGAGTTCGTGCTCGGCTCGACGCTGGAGCTGTTCACGCTGCCCGAGGACCTCGCGGGGCGCCTGGAGGGCAAGTCGTCCCTCGGGCGTCTGGGCCTGCTGACCCATTCGACCGCCGGCTTCATCGACCCGGGCTTCAGCGGGCACATCACCCTTGAGCTGTCCAACGTCGCGAATCTGCCCATCACTCTGTGGCCGGGCATGAAGATCGGCCAGCTGTGCATCCTGCGCTTGACGAGCCCGGCGGAGCACCCATACGGCAGCTCGCGCGTAGGGTCGAAATATCAGGGTCAGCGGGGGCCGACACCGTCCCGCTCCTATCAGAACTTCATAAGAAGTACCTAGGTTCGATAGGGGTCCCGCACAGCCAGTCTGCGGGATGATGAGTTGTCCGTGGTTAGTCTCCTCCGCCCGACCATGGCCCTGTCTCGCAATACCTTTGGAGGGGTTTGTATTGGATATCGTGCTCGGGGTGTCGATGGCACCAGCATCGATTCAGATGGTGGTGCTGGAGGGGGAGAACGGCGACGGCGCCACGGTCGAAGAGGATGAATTCGACGTCACCGCGGCCAACGACGCGGCCACAGCGAGCGCGCCGGACCAGGTAGTCGCCGCCATCCTCGGCACCCGTGAGGGCGCCGCCGACGCCGGCCTGGAGCTGTCGGCGATCGGCGTGACGTGGACCGACCAGATCGAGGCGGCCGCGCTGCGCGACGCGCTGGCCGCCCACAAGGTCGAGAACGTCATGCTGGTGTCGGCGTTCCTGGCGGCGGCCGCGTTGGCCCAAAGCGTCGGTGGCGCAGTGGGTTACGAACGCACGGCGGTGCTGTACGTGGAGCCCGACACCGCGACGCTCGCCGTCGTCGAGACGTCCGACGGCTCCATCGCCGATGTCCACAAGCAGCCGATCTACGCCGAGTCCTACGACGACGCCATCACCCAACTCATCGGGATGGTCGCCGGGCTGGAGAACACGGAATTGGCCCCGGACGGGCTGTTCGTGGTCGGTTCGGGCGTCGACCTCGCCCCGATCAAGCCGGCGCTGGAGTCGGTGACGTCGCTCGACGTGAGCGCGCCCGAGGAGCCGGAGACGGCGCTGGCCCGCGGTGCGGCCCTGGCGTCGGCGAACGCGCCGTTGTTCGCCTCCTCGACCGCGGCGCTGGCCTACGCCCAGGATCCCGGCACGGGCGCCCTGGACCGGTCCGCCGTGCCCGACTACCTCAGGGTCGGTGACGAACTCGGCGACGACCTCGCCTACAGCGCGGTGGCGGACGACGACGCCGACGCCCAGACCGTCGTCATCGAGAAGCTGTTCGCTCAAGCGTCGGACCAGCCACGTCGCAGGCCGGTCCTGCTGGTCGGGAGCGGCTTGGCCGTCGTCGGCATCAGCGCGGTGCTGGCGCTGGAGCTC
Organism: Mycobacterium sp. E2699; assembly: GCF_001666745.1. Taxonomy (NCBI): domain Bacteria; kingdom Bacillati; phylum Actinomycetota; class Actinomycetes; order Mycobacteriales; family Mycobacteriaceae; genus Mycobacterium; species Mycobacterium sp. E2699. Next base: position 18,352 of record NZ_LZJH01000050.1, read on the forward strand.
GCGCTGGCGATCGGCATCCGCACGACGGGGACCGTCGGGCTGCGGCCCACCCCCGGCCAAAGCCTCATCATCCCGACACAGCAGGCGCCCGCGCCGGCGCCGGTGCAGGCGGCCGCCCCCAAGCCGAACATCAGCGTCCCGCAGCCGATGATGGCGCCCAGGCCGTTGAACCCGCCGGCACCGGCTCCGGCTCCGGCCGCCCCACCGCTTCCGGCCCCGCCCGTTCCGGCGGCTCCGGTCCCCGTCGTGGTCCCACCCGTGGTGCCGATTCCGGTGCCGATCCGCGTGCCCGTTCCCGACCCGGTCGTGAGCCCCCCGGTCATCCAAGCCCCGCCTCGTCCCGTGATTCCTCAAGTGCCGGTTCATGTTCCGCAGTCGGTGCCGCCGCAGGGTGGCGGCACGATTCCCCATTCGCCGCCGCACCAGGCGCCCCCCGGTGAGGGCGGGCTGCCCATCCCGAGCGGCCCCGGCGGCGGGCACGTCCCGTCCCCGGTGACCGGTCCGGGCGGCCCGGGCGGAGGACCCATCCACCTCCCCGGTGAAGGCCCCGGCGGTGAGCCCGCCGGTCCCGGGCCGTTCGGTGGCAACGGTCCGTTCGGCGGCGGACACGGTCCGTTCGGCGGTAACGGGCCCTTCGGCGGCGGTCAGGGCGGTGGCGAGCCCGGCGCGGGCGGTCCGTTCGGCGGCGGTCACGGCGGTGGCGAGCCCGGCGGTGGCGGGCCGTTCGGTGGCGGCGGTGGTCCGTTCGGCGGCGGAGGAGGGCCGTTCGGCGGTAACGGACCCTTCGGCGGCGGCCACGGTGGCGGCGAGCCCGGTGGCGGCGGTCCGTTCGGCGGTGGTAGCGGTCCGTTCGGCGGTGGCGGCGGCTTCGGCGGCGGTCACAGCGGCGGCAGCTTCGGCGGCGGTGGCGGCGGGTTCGGCGGTGGCGGCGGCTTTGGTGGCGGTCACAGTGGCGGCGGTGGCGGTGGCGGACACAGCGGTGGCGGACACCACTAGCGCGCGTACGGCGACGGCCAAGTTGCTCGGCGTTGCAAGGTGGTTAACGCGCCGCGGCTAGCGCTTAACACCCCGCCGCGGCGCGGGTACCGTCGAGCTATCGGGGCAGGTCGAAAACCGCGCCGCCCCGGTGGCAGAACTGCATAGCGCCCAGCTAATCCCGGATCGCGGAGCCGCGCGCTGCGATGGCAGGCGACAGTGGCCAGCTGGGAAAAATCGTCGTCGACGCAGCAGTCGCGGCGACGCGGCAAACTACCAAAGGGAGTTTTCAGCGGTGGTGGGCATCGTGCTTGGCGTCTCGATGGCGCCGACGAAAGTGCGCATGGTGCTGGTGGAAGGTGAATGTGCCGACGGGGCGACCGTCGACCAGGACAACTTCGACGTCGACGCAGACCGGTCGCCCGCGGCTCCTTCCGCGGCGCCCACCCAGGTGGTGTCCGCCATCCTGGGCACGCGGGAAGGCGCCGACGAGGGCGGCTACCAGCTGCTGTCCACGGGAGTGACCTGGACGGATCACGTCGACGCCGCGCTGCTGCGCGACGCACTCATCGCCCACAAGATCGAAAACGTCATGCTGGTGTCGGCCTTCATGGCCGCCGCGGCGCTGACGCAGGCCGTGGGTGACGCGACCAACTACGCGCACACCGCGCTGCTGTTCGTCGAGCCTTACACCGCGACGTTGGCCGTGGTCGACACGGCGGACGGGTCGATCTCCGAGGTGCACCGCAGGGCCCTCGCCGACGACGAAGACGAGGCGGTCGCCGAGCTCGTCGACATGGTGTCGGGTGCCGAAGCGCTGGAAACTCACCCGGACGGTGTGGTCGTCGTCGGCTCGGGAGTCGACATCCCGCTGATCAAGCCGGCCCTGGAGGCGGCGACGTCCCTTGCCCTGTCGGTGCCCGACGAGCCGGAGATGGCCCTGGCCCGCGGTGCGGCGCTGGCCTCGGCGAACGCGCCCCTGTTCGCGTCGTCCACGGCGGCGCTGGCCTACGCGCTGGATCCCGGGACGGGGGAGGTCGACCCGTTGGCGCTGGCCGGGCAGGTTCCCGGCCTGCTGCCCGCCTACCAGCCCCAGTACCGGAGCGTCCCCGAGCCGCCTCCCGAGGCCGACACGGGCGAGCCCAACGTGGCCTACAGCGCTGTGCCGGACGACGAGGCCGAGGCGCAAACGTCCATCGGCATGGAGGAGACCCAGCGGCGCAAATCCATCCTGCTGGTGGGCAGCACGCTCGCGGTGATCTTCATCACCGCGGTCGTGGCGCTCGAGATTGTGTTGGCGATCGGGATCCGGCCGACGGTGGCATTGCGGCCCAGCCCCAACGAAAACATCGTTCAGCCCGCGCAGCCGCCGGCGCCCGCGCCGGTGCCGCAGGCCCAGCCAAAGATCGAGCCCAAGATCGAGGCGCCCGCCCCGGTGGCGGCACCGCATCCCATCGCCCCGCCCGCCGCGGCGCCGGTTCCCGCGGCCCCGCCCCTCCCGGTCCCCGTGATCCCGCCGCCGGTGTTCGTGCCGGTGCCCCGCGTGCCCGTGGTCGGGCCGCCGCTCCGCGGGCCCTTCGGCGGCGGGCCGGCCCCGCGTGGGCCGTTCGGCGGCGGGCGCGGGCCCTTCGGCGGTCCGTTCGGCGGCCACGGACCCTTCGGTGGCGGCCCGTTCGGCGGGGGGCACGGCGGTTTCGGTGGCGGCCACGGCTTCGGTGGCTTCGGGGGCGGCCACGGATTCGGCGGCTTCGGACACAGATAACCGTTCGGCGACGCCAGGCGTGTCCCGGTCCGCGAGCTAGGGTGGCGCACAGGGTCTGGTCGCGCCGAAGCTCTCGTCGCGATGTGCGGGGGCAACGAGACTGTCAGCGAACGACTTTGGAGAATGTGGGGGAGCGGTGGACATCGTACTTGGTGTGTCTGTGGCACCTGAGACGGTCCGCATGGTGCTCGTCGAAGGTGAAGGCGCCGGCGGAGTCACGGTCGATCAGGCCGACTTTCAGGTTCGGGGCGTCGCCGCGGCCGATCAGGTGGTCGAGGCCATCGTCGGCACCCGGGAAAGCGCGGCCGAAAGCGGCTATCAGGTGCGATCCAGCGGCGTGACCTGGACGGATCGAACCGCCGCGGGCGCGCTGCGAAAAGCCTTGACGGAACGCAGGATCGAAAACGTCGTGCTCGTCTCGACGTTCGTCGCCGCGGCGGCGCTGGCTCAGGCGGTCGGCAGCGCAACCAATTGCGCCCGCACCGCGCTGCTGTTCGTCGAACCGACCGCCGCGACGCTGGCCGTCGTCGACACGTCGGACGGGTCGATCTCCGACGTGCGACGCAAACCCCTACCCGATGGTGACGATGCCGCGCTCGCGGAGCTGGCCGCGCTGGTCTCGGGCGCGGACGCGATGCGCGCTGGCCCCGATGGCGTCTTCGTGGTCGGCTCCGGCGTCGACATCCCCTTGATCAAGCCTGCGCTGGAGGCGGCGACATCGCTTTCGGTGACGACGCCCGAGGAACCCGAGATGGCGCTGGCGCGAGGCGCGGCGCTGGCTTCGGCCACCCAGCAATTGGGCGCGCCGAGCACGGTCGCGATGCCCTACGTCGAGGGCCCCACGCCGGTGCTGGCCTACAGCGCCGAGGCCGACGCACCGCCAGTCGAGGGCCGGGAAGACGGCGGGCGACGCAACCGAAAACTGCTGGCTGTCCTCGGCGCGTGCGCGATCTTCGTCGTCGGTGCCGTGGCGCTGGCGCTGGCCGTCGGCATCCGTCCGCACGCGGACCAGCGACCGGATATCGGCAAGAACGTCGTCGCCCCGGCGACTCAGGCGGCGCCGCCGCCCGCGCAAGCCCCGCCGCCCGCGCCGTCCGCGCCGTCGGCCCCGGCGCCTGCTCCTGCGCCGGCCGCCCCGAACCCCGGGCCGAACTCGAATCCGCCTCAGCAGTGGCCGCCGTCGCTGCCCAGGGACGACGATCACGACGACCACTGGGACTGGCTGCGCCGCCATCTGGGGCACGGAATCCTGGGCCCCTAGCCCCGTCCGGGACCGGCGGAACCGCGTAAAATCGTGGAACCAGGGGAATACAGGGTGGGGATTGCCGGCGTGCCGCGACGGCTGAAGCCTGTGGCGACTGCGGCCCCGACCTCACCGGCTGGCAACAAACAATGGAGGAGCTATGGACACCGTTTTGGGCGTGTCGATGGCGCCGACGGCCGTCCGGATGGTGCTGGTCGAAGGTGAGAACGGCGACGGCGCCACCGTCGATGAGGACAATTTCGAGGTGGCCGCCGACGATGACGCGGCAACCGTCACCGCGGCCGACCAGGTGGTCTCGGCCATCCTGGGGACTCGCGAGGGTGCGTCCGAGGGCGGCTACCAGCTCGCATCGACGGGCGTAACCTTCACCGACCCGATCGAGGCGGCCGCGCTGCGCGACGCGCTCGCCGCCCACAAGGTCGAGAATGTGATGTTGGTCTCGGCCTTCCTCGCCGCGGCCGCGCTGGCCCAGACCGTGGGCAACCAGACCAACTACGCGCGCACGGCCCTGCTCTACATCGAGCCCGAGACCGCGACCCTCGCCGTCGTCGACAGCGCGGACGGGTCCGTCACCGACGTCTACCGGCAGCCCCTGCCCGCCGACGACGACGCGGCGGTGACGCAGCTGGCCTCCATGGTGTCCGGTGCCGAGGCGCTGGAGGCCCGGCCCGACGCCGTGTTCGTCGTCGGATCGGGCATCGACATCCCGATGATCAAACCGGCGCTCGAGGCGGCGACCACGCTTCCGCTGACGGCGCCCGAGGAGCCCGACACGGCGTTGGCCCGGGGTGCGGCGTTGGCGTCGGCGAACGCCCCGCTGTTCGCGTCGTCCACCGCGGCGCTGGCCTACGCCCAGGATCCCGGCACCGGCGCCATCGACCCGTTCGCGGTGGCCCCCGGCTACTTCGACACCCCGGCGGGTGGCCGAGTGGACGCGCTGGCCTACAGCGCCGTCCCCGACGACTTCGACGAGGCCTACACCGGCGCGCAAGAAACCCAGTTGGTCGGTGCGGGCTACCGCGAGCGCAAGTCCTTCAGGGTGGTCGGCAGCGCGTTGGCCGCGACCTTCGTCGTCGGCGTGGCGGCGCTGGTCGTTTCTCTGGCGATCGCGATGCGGCCGGCCGCGAGCGTGCGGCCCAGCCCCGATCACCAGGTCGTCGCCCCCACGCAGGCCGCTCCGGCGCCGGTGGCGCCGGCCCCGGCTCCCGCCGCACCGGCTCCCGCACCAGCGCCCGCGGCGCCGGCCCCGGCACCGGCCGAGGCTCCCGCTCCGGCACCGCCACCGGCCGCGGCTCCCGCTCCGGCACCCGCCCCTGTTCCCGAGGCGCCGGCACCGGCCCCTGCTCCGGTGCCGGCGGCCCCGGCCCCGGCCCCGATCCCTGAGGCCCCGGCTCCCGCGCCGCCGCCGGTGGCGCCCATTCCGGTACCGATCCCGCTGCCCATCCCGGGTATCGGCGGCCCGCCCGGTGGCGGGTTCGGCGGCCCGCCCGGTGGCGGGTTCGGCGGTCCCCACGGCGGCGGTGACGGCGGCGACCACGGTGGTGGCGGATTCCCTGGGTTCCCCGGCTTCGGCGGCGGCCATGGTGGCGGCGGCTTCGGCGGCGGTCACGGCGGGTTCGGGGGCCACCACTAGATCGACGGTGGCGACCCGCTTCGCCCGGCTACGCCGGCGATCGCCAGCTACGCCGCCCTCGCGACCGCCACTAGGCCTTTCGCGGCCAGCTGTCATCTGCCGTTTGCCTCCCGATCAGCGGCGCGATGCAGTTAGCTCATGGCGGCCACCTACACCGGTGGTATGCGATGCACCGTCTTTGGCACCGGATACCTGGGTGCCACGCATGCGGCAGGAATGGCGGAACTGGGACACGAGGTCGTCGGCGTCGATATCGATGCGGGCAAGATCGCCAAGCTGGCCGGCGGTGACATCCCCTTCTACGAGCCCGGTCTGCGAAAGTTGTTGACCGACAATCTGGCCGCCGGACGGCTGCAGTTCACCACCGACTACGACCTGGCGGCCGATTTCGCCGACGTCCACTTCCTGGGCGTGGGCACGCCGCAAAAGAAGGGCGAATACGGCGCCGACCTGTGCCACGTGCACGCGGTCATCGACGCCCTGGTGCCCCGGCTGGGCAGGCCGTCGGTGCTGATCGGCAAGTCGACGGTCCCGGTGGGCACCGCGGCCGAGCTGAACCACCGCGCCGCCGCGCTGGCGCCGCGCGGGGTCGACGTCGAAGTCGCGTGGAATCCGGAATTCCTGCGCGAAGGATACGCCGTACACGACACCCTGCATCCGGACCGGATTGTGCTTGGGATACAACCGGATTCGACGCGCGCCGAGACGGCGGTCCGAGAGCTGTACGGTCCGCTGCTCGACGCGGGGGTGCCCTTCCTGGTGACGGATCTGCAGACCGCCGAGCTGGTCAAGGTATCCGCCAACGCCTTTCTGGCAACCAAGATCTCGTTCATCAACGCCATTTCCGAGGTTTGCGAGGCCGCGGGCGCCGACGTCAGCCTGCTGGCCGACGCGCTCGGCTACGACCCCCGCATCGGACGCCAATTCCTCAACGCCGGACTGGGTTTCGGCGGTGGCTGCCTGCCCAAGGACATCCGCGCGTTCATGGCCCGCGCCGGCGAGCTGGGGGCAGACCAGGCGCTGACCTTCCTGCGTGAGGTGGACAGCATCAACATGCGCCGGCGCACCCGGATGGTCGAACTGGCCACCACGGCGTGCGGCGGTTCGCTGCTGGGCGCCAACATCGCCGTGCTGGGTGCGGCGTTCAAGCCCGAATCCGACGACGTGCGTGACTCGCCTGCGCTCAACGTCGCCGGGCAGCTGCAACTCAACGGCGCGGCGGTCAACGTGTATGACCCCAAGGCGCTGGACAACGCGCAACGGCTGTTCCCGACGCTGAACTACGCGGTCTCGGTCGAAGAGGCCTGCGAGCGCGCGGATGCGGTGCTGGTGCTCACCGAGTGGCGGCAATTCGTCGACCTCGACCCCGCCGACCTGGCCGGCCGGGTGCGGGCCCGCGTCGTCGTGGACGGGCGCAACTGCCTCGACGTCGCCCGCTGGGAGCGGGCCGGGTGGCGGGTGTTCCGGCTCGGGGCGCCGCGGCCCTAGCGGCGGCGTGCCCTACGCCAGCCCGGCATTACCCGGCGAGCCGACCAGCCCGCCCGTGCCGCCGTGGCCGCCGGCGCCGCCGTCGGGGGTGCCGATGCCGCCGTTGCTCGCGACGCTGAAGTCCCGCCGTTGCCGCCGGCGCCGCCGTCCCCGCCGGCGCCGCTCGTGGACAGGCCACCGGCCCCGCCGGCGCCGCCGGCGCCGAAAATCCCGCCGTTGCCGCCGGCGCCGCCGTGCCCGCCCGGGCCGGCGCTGGAGAGGCCGCCCGCGCCGCCGGCGCCCCCGGCGCCGAACAGCGCACCGTTTCCGCCGTTACCGCCGTTTCCCCCGACGGGCCCGGACCAGCCCGCGCCGCCCCCCCCGGCGGCGCCGAGCAGCCCGGCGGCCCCGCCATTGCCGCCGTTGGGGTGGCCGGCACCGCCGGAGCCGCCGGCCCCGCCGTTGCCGATCAAGATTCCGGCGTCCCCGCCGTTCTGCCCGGTTCCCGGCGCCCCGTTGGCGCCGTTGCCGATCAGCGGCCGCCCGAACAGCGCCTCGGTCGGCCCGTTCACCGCGTTCAGCAGGGTCTGCTGGACGTTGGCGGCCTCGGCGCCGACGTACGAGGCCCCGCCCGCGCTCAAGGTCTGCACGAACCGGTCATGAAACGCCGCCGCCCGGGCGCTCAGCGCATGAAACTCCTGCGCCTGGCCGGAAAACAGCGCCGCGACGGCCGCCGACACCTCGTCGGCGCCCGCGGCAAGCACCCGCGTTGTCGAGGCCGCGGCGGCGGCATGGGCCGCGTTCAGCGTGGTACCGATACCGGCCAAGTCCGAAGCCGCCGCCCCCAGCGCCTCCGGTGCAGTGATCACAAATGACATTTCCCCCCGCACCTTTCCTCAGGTCCTAGGACGGACGTTATCGCTCGCGCGCACCGAGCGCAGTGGATCGACGGCGTGGGGCCGGCGGTAGCCTGGCCGGGTGGACTATGCCGCCGCGTTCCTCGACGAGAACCGGGCCTTCGCTGAGCTTTTCCGTGCCGCCGACCAGTCGACGCCGGTGCCGACGTGCCCGGGCTGGACGCTGACCCAACTGATGCGCCACGTCGGGCGCGGTGACCGCTGGGCGGCGCAGATCGTGCGCGACCGGCTCGACCACTATCTCGATCCGCGCACCGTGGAGGGCGGTAAGCCGCCACCCGATCCCGCCGACGCCATCTCGTGGCTGCAGGGCGGCGCGCAGCGGCTCGTCGACGCCGTCGAGCTCTCCGGCGTGGAGACGCCGGTGTGGACCTTCCTCGGGACGCGCCCGGCGAACTGGTGGGTCCGGCGGCGGCTGCACGAGACGGCGGTGCACCGCGCCGACGCCGCCATCGCGACGGGAAGCGAGTTCACCCTCGGGGCGGATGTCGCGGCCGACGCGATCACGGAGTGGCTTGAGCGCGTGGCGATTCAGGCCGGAAGCGACGGGGCGCCGCTGCCGCTCGAGGACGGCGACACCCTGCACCTGCACGCCACCGATCCGGGGCTCGGAGCGGCCGGCGAATGGACGATCGGCGTCGACGGGGGAGCGATCACCTGGTCCCACGAACACGGCAAGGGCAGCGCGGCGCTGCGGGGCGGCGCGACGGAGCTGCTGCTGGCGATCGTCCGTCGGGTCCCGGTGGCCGACACCGGTATCCAGCTGTTCGGGAACGACGCCGTCTGGCAGAAGTGGCTGGACCGTACGCCGTTGTGATTCGGGTGGACACGGTACCTTGCTGACCATGACCACATCGGAGATCGCCACCGTTCTGGCGTGGCACGACGCCCTCAACGCCTCCGACCTGGACACGTTGGTGGCCCTGTCCAGCGACGACATCGAAATCGGCGACGCGCACGGGGCCGCGCAGGGCCATGAGGCGCTACGCCGGTGGGCCGGCTCCCGCGAAGGCGCGGCGGAACTGGGCCGGATGTATGTGCACGACGGCGTCGTGGTCGTCGAACAGAAGGTCAGCACCCCGGACGGGGGCGTCACCACCGCCGCGTCGGCCTTCCGGGTGGTCCGCGACCACGTCACCGCGGTGTTCCGGCACCGGGATTTGGCGGCGGCGCTGGCGGCCACGGAAGTGACCGAAGCCGACCTCGTCAATTAGCGCCCACTAGGAGAGGCAGTCATGCGCGGGATCATCCTGGCCGGTGGATCGGGCACTCGCCTGCATCCGATCACCATCGGCATCAGCAAACAGTTGTTGCCGGTCTACGACAAACCGATGGTGTACTACCCGCTGTCCACGCTGATGATGGCGGGGATCCGCGACATCCTGGTGATCACGACGCCCCACGACGCGGCCGGCTTCCAGCGGCTGTTGGGCGACGGCTCGCAGTTCGGCATCAACCTCAGCTACGTCCAGCAGGCCCAACCCGAAGGTCTGGCACAGGCTTTCGTGCTCGGCGCCGACCACCTCGGGAACGATTCGGCGGCGTTGGTGTTGGGCGACAACATCTTCTACGGTCCCGGGCTGGGCACCAGCCTCAGCCGCTTCCAAAACATCGACGGCGGAGCGATTTTCGCTTACTGGGTGGCCAACCCGTCGGCCTACGGCGTCGTCGAGTTCTCCGACGACGGCATGGCGCTGTCGCTGGAGGAGAAGCCGGCCACGCCGAAGTCCCAGTACGCGGTCCCGGGCCTGTACTTCTACGACAACGACGTGATCGAGATCGCCAAGAGCCTGAAGAAATCGGCGCGCGGTGAGTACGAGATCACCGAGGTCAACCAGATCTACCTCAATCGGGGCCGGCTGGCGGTCGAGGTGATGGCCCGTGGCACCGCCTGGCTGGACACGGGCACCTTCGACTCGCTGCTGGACGCCAGCGACTACGTCCGCACGCTGGAACGGCGGCAGGGACTGAAGGTCAGCGTCCCGGAGGAAATCGCGTGGCTGCAGGGCTGGATCACCGACGAGCAGCTGGCCGAACGGGCACAGACCCTGGTCAAGTCCGGCTACGGAGACTACCTGCTGGCGCTGCTGGAACAGCGACGCTGACCGGCTTTGCCAGTACCGCGGCGATCGCCGTCGTCAACGGCACCGACAGTGCCAGCGCGATGCCGCCGACCGCGGAGCGGGCGATCTCGATGGCCACGCTCTCGCTGATCAGCACGTCGCCCAGTGAGCGGTTGGCGACGCTGAACAACAGCAGCAGCGGCAGCGAGGTACCCGCGTAGGCGAGCACCAGCGTGTAGACCGTGCTGGCGATGTGGTCGCGGCCCACCCGGAGCGCGCCCAGGAAGATGGCCTGCCGCGACGTGTCACCGCCGAGATTGGCGAGCTCGAACACCGTCGACGCCTGCGTCACCGTCACGTCGTTGAGCACGCCGAGCGACCCGATGATGAACCCGGCGAGCAGCAGCCCGCTGATCGACACGTTGCCCAGATACGCCGACACCTGCGAATTCTGGTCGTCGGACAAACCGGTGAGATGTGCCAGATCGACTGCGGCCCAGGACAATCCGGCGGCGAGCAACAGCGCCGTCAGGGTGCCCAGCAGCGCGGCGCTGGTGCGCAGGTTGACGCCGTGGGCGAGGTAGATCACCGCGTAGAGGATGGCCGCCGACGCCACCAGCGCCACCGGGAGGGCCGGTGCGCCGTCCCGCAGCGCCGGCAGCAGGAACACCACCAGCACCAGGAAGGCGACCACGATGCCGACCAGCGCGAGCAGCCCCCGCCAGCGGGCCACGGCCACGACCACCACCGCGAACGCGACCGCGAGCGCGACCAGCGCCCAGCCGCGTTCGAAATCGTAGAACGCGTAGTTCGTCGTTCCCTGCTCGTCGACCTGCCGCACGACGCGGACGCGGTCACCCGGCGCGAAGTGCGGCTGGCCCGGGCCCGGGGAGGACTCCAGCAGCGTCTTGGCGCCGGCGTTCGGCCCGGAATCGATCGCGACGAGCGTCTGCACGCACCGCCCGGCGCCGGGCTGGGCCGGCTGCGGCGCGGTGGTGAGCACCTGGCTGGCCGACGGGCTGCCGCAGTCGCCGATGGCGCTCGACACCACGTGCCCCTTCTGGATGCTCGCGGAACCGCCGGACGCGTTCTGGAACGGCAGCGGGATGTCGACGTGCTGGCGGCTCGGCCACAGCAGCACCGCGCCGGCGATCACGGCCACCCCCATCGCGACCAAAAGCCCGACGACGATCTTGGCGGGCAGTGGATTCAGCGAAGCGGGGCCCCCGGACGGACTGCGCAGGCTGTGCGAGTGCGAGTGCGAGTGGGTCACCCGGTCGAGGGTAGAGGGCGCCGCTGCGAGCTTGCTTACTGCCGATAACTGCTCAGGAAGTTGCCCAGCCGCTCGATCGCGGCGGCGAGGTCGCGCGACCACGGCAGCGTCACGATGCGCAGGTGATCGGGCTCGGGCCAATTGAAGCCGGTGCCCTGGGTCACCAGGATCTTCTCGGACAACAGCAGCTCGAGGACGAGCTGCTCGTCGTCGGCGATGTCGTAGACCTCGGGATCCAGGCGGGGAAACGCGTACAGCGCACCTTCCGGCTTGACGCAGGACACCCCCGGGATCTCGTTGAGCTTGGTCCAGGCGACGTCGCGCTGCTCGAGCAGCCGGCCGCCCGGAAGCACCAGGTCCTCGATGCTCTGGTGGCCGCCGAGGGCGACCTGGATGGCGTGCTGCGCAGGAACGTTGGGGCACAGCCGCATGTTGGCCAGCAGGCTGATGCCCTCGATGAAGCTGCTGGCGTGGTCCTTGGGGCCGGTGATGGCCAGCCACCCGGCCCGATAGCCCGCGACCCGGTAGGCCTTCGACAGGCCGTTGAACGTCAGGCACAGCATGTCGGGCGCGAGCGAGGCCACGTTGATGTGCTTGGCGTCGTCGTAGAGGATCTTGTCGTAGATCTCGTCGGCGAGCAGAAGCAGCTGATGCTTGCGCGCCAGATCGACCATCTGCGTGAGGATTTCGCGACTGTAGACCGCGCCGGTCGGGTTGTTGGGATTGATCACGACCAGCGCCTTGGTCCGCTCGGTGATCTTGGACTCCAGGTCGGCGATGTTCGGCTGCCAGCCTTGGGTCTCGTCGCACAGGTAATGCACGGGGGTGCCGCCCGCCAGCGACGTCGACGCGGTCCACAGCGGGTAGTCCGGCGCCGGGATCAACACCTGGTCGCCGTTGTCGAGCAGGGCCTGCAGCGTCATCGTGATCAGCTCGGAGCACCCGTTGCCCAGGAAGACGTCGTCGACATCGAACCGGGGGAAGCCCTCGACCAACTCGTACCGGGTGACCACCGCGCGCCGGGCGGGCAGGATGCCCTGCGAGTCGGAGTAGCCCTGCGCGTACGGCAGGGCCTGGATCATGTCGCGCATGATCACGTCGGGCGCCTCGAAGCCGAACGGCGCCGGGTTGCCGATGTTGAGCTTGAGGATGCGGTGTCCCTCGGCCTCCAGCCGCGCGGCGTGCTGGTGCACCGGGCCGCGGATCTCGTACAGGACGTCCTGCAGCTTCGACGACTGCGCGAAGGTCCGCTGCCGGTGATGGCCGACCGGATGCACGGGCAGCTGGTGTGTAGTCACGACACTATGGTGCCATCGTTGTCCACCGAAATTTGCTGGAGACCTGATTCTGTGATCAACGCGCGCGCGGCGCGCGGCATTTTCACTATTCCCGATGTGAGTAAACACGCGTTACGCTCGTGTGGACGAATCGGGCACGTCGCCAAACCCGAGCCTGACCGAAGGGGAGGCCCGCATGCGTGGCATCGAGGCTCGGCTCGAAGCTTTGACAGGGTAGGCGTGGACTTCTGGGCCCCTCCCGAGATCACATCAGCCCTGATTCATTCAGGGCCGGGGCCCGGATCGTTGCTCACCGCTGCCAACGCTTGGCGCCAGCTGGCGGTCGAGCTGGGACAGACCGCCGCTGACCACGCCTCCACAGTGGCGCGCATTCCCTGGCACGGACCGTCAGCGACGGCGATGACGCTCTCCACCCTTCCCTACGTCACCTGGCTACACACCACCGCAGCCCAGGCCGCCCAGATGTCGATGGCGGCCACCACCATGGCCGGCTCGTTCCTCGACACCCAGGCAGCAGTCGTGCATCCCAGCGTGGTCGCCGCCAATCGCGCGCACCTGGCTCACCTGATCGCGACAAACTTCTTCGGCATCAACTTCCCCGCGATCGCCGCAACCGAGGTTCAGTACCTGCAGATGTGGGCGGATAACACGACCGCCATGCTCGGCTATCAAGCCACCAGCCTGCAGACCATGGCGATGCCGACGTTCAGCCTGCCGTCCCCGATGACCACTCCGACCGCCACGGCGGCTCAAACGGCCGCGGTGTCCGCGGCGGCAGCACCCGCGCAATCCGGTTTCTTCTCCAACCCGTTCGTTCAGACCGTCAACGGCTATCTGCAGAACCTGGTCAGCAGCGGCCTTTTCAACCCACAGTCCTTCATAAGCCTGGTTACGAGCGGCCACGATTACTTCCCCGGTCAGTACCCGGACATCCTGGCCGCCACCCCGCGCAACCTGGCCATTGCCTACAACCTCACCGGTCCCGAGGCCGTGGGAGGCGCTCCCAACGTCTACGCTGCCGCTGCCTATGCGCCCGCTGAGACTTCTGTCACCGCGTCAATGGGCAAGGGAATGTACGTCAGCAACCTCGTGGTCCCGCCCTCGGCGGTCACCTCCCCGATCCAGCTTGCCGCCGCAGAGGCACCGCTGGTGGCGACGACAGCCGACGGCACTCCGCTGATCCCGATGTTCGTCCCGCCGATGCCGCCGGGCGCACGTAAGGCCCAGCAGGATAAGCCGGCAGAGAAAGGCTACGGACCGCCGATCTTCGGCACGATCATGCGCCGACCGCCGGCAGGCGGATGAGACAGAGGATCACGACGCCGGATGTGTCATCAGCGCAATCAAAGACCAGGGACCGCCCCGCCCGGCCAACCTCCGCGCCAGGCTGTGCCAGATTCCGCAAGCGACCCCGTTACGGAGTTGCCGACTCGCCGGCCCGACCTCCATTGGGAGGCGCAGACTTTCGGACCCAGAAGTCCCGGCAAATTTGGCCCAGCTGTCCATAAAGAGGGCTGGCCTGGCAATCGTTTTGGTATCTGTGCGCGGGGTCATCGGCCGGGGAGTTGTCGACGCAGGCCTGGTGGGCGACGGGATCGGCGATGCCGGCACAGGGATCGTCGGCGCGTGCTTGTGGTGCTGGAAAGCAGAGGGACGCCAGTGCAATGGCCGCTCCCGCCGACACGCCCATGACTGCCCTGTTCATTCAGAGCTTCCTTTCGTGACCCCCTGATGGCCGCCGGGTTGTCGCACTCCAGCATCGCCCAAAATCATTGCCCTGGCACGCGAGGTTTTTCCGACGCGTTGCCGCATTCCGCTGATCAGAGCGGCGTGGTTCTAAACCTCTCCGGATAACCGCCCTCATTGACGGGCGCGTGCTTTCGGAGCGAGAAGTTACCCACAAATTTGGCCCACCTGTCCGTCCAGGGGGCTCGCTCCCTCACAATCACCCAGTTGGTATCTGCGCATGGGGTTATCGCGCGGGGGTCTGTCAATGCAAGCCTGGTGGGCAGCGGGATCGGGGATGCTGGCACAGGGCTCGTCGGCGTGCGCTCGTACCGGTGGGATGAAGAGGGGTGCCAGTGTTATCGCTGCCGCGGCTGAAACGCCGATTATTGCCCGCTTCATCAGTTCTTCCTTTCGTAACCCCCTGATCACCGCGTCGTTGTCGGCACCGCCACAGTGTCGCACTTTGCGGCGCCGCTCACAGTGCAACTGATCCCGGCCGGCCGCGCCGCGCCGATCACGCTCACCTGGCCGACCGATAGGTGACAAGACACAAGTGGTGGCGGGGTGACGAATGGGCCCTCGGTGTCTACGCCACTGAGAACGCCCGCACCAGCGCATATGCTGGCGAGGGCCGTTCTCTGAGAGACCTCAGTCTGTGATCAACGCTTGCCCGGCGGGCGCGCGCCGCGCGCGATGCCCAGGCCCTTTACGGGGGTTTCGGGCTTTGCCGCGTCGCCATCGGGCTGCGTGGACGGCTCCGGCTTTTGCTCGGGCTCGGCCTTCTCCGCGGGTTGCCCGACCGGCGCCTCCGCCGCCTTGGCGGCGGGTGCGGCCTTCCTGGCACCGGGTCGCTTGGCGCCGGCGGCGATGCCCAGGCCCTTCACCGGCGCGGCGGGAACCGCAGGCGCCTCGGGTCCAGCGGCCGGAGCGGCGGGCTCGGCGGGTGCCTCGGTTGCTTTCGCCGCGGGCGCGGCCTTCTTCGCGCCGGGCCGCTTGGCGCCGGCCGCGAGGCCCAGTCCCTTCGCGGGAGCGGCCGGAGCGGCCGGAGCGGCGGGCGCCTCGGGGGCCTCGGCTTTGGCGGCCGGCGCGGGCGCGGCTTTCTTGGCGCCGGGCCGCTTGGCCCCGCCGGCGATACCCAACCCCTTGGCGGGGGCCGGGGCGGCCTTCGCCGGCTCGGTGGCTTTCGCCGGCTCGGCGGCCTTCGCGGGCTCCTCCGCCTCGGTCGGCGCCTCGGCGGGCGCGGTCGCGACGGCGGCCTTGGGCGCCGCGGCGGCGCGCTGCTCGGCTTCCTTTGCGGCCGTGCCCTTTTCGGGCAGCGTCGCCTTGTCGTACTCGAGCGACCCGAGCAGGATCTGGGCCACGTCGAGCACCTCGACGCCGCTGCGACCGGCTTCCTCCTGCCGGTCGTTCACACCATCGGTCACCATCACGCGGCAGAACGGGCAGCCGGTCGCGATGGTCGCTGCCCCGGTGGCCAGCGCCTCGTCGACGCGTTCGTGGTTGATGCGCTTGCCGATGTGCTCTTCCATCCACATCCGGGCACCCCCGGCGCCGCAGCAGAAGCTGCGCTCGGCGTTGCGCGGCATCTCGGTGAGGTTCGCCCCGGACGCCTCGATCAGCTCGCGCGGCGCCTCGTAGACCTTGTTGTGCCGGCCCAGGTAGCACGGGTCGTGGTAGGTGATGTCCTGGGCGACGGGCGTCACGGGCACCAGCTTGTTGTCCCGGATCAGCCGGTTGAGCAGCTGGGTGTGGTGCAGCACGGTGTAGTTGGAGCCCAGCTGCCGGTATTCGCGGCCCAGCGTGTTGAAGCAGTGCGGGCAGGTGACGACGATCTTGCGGTCGACGGTCTCGACGCCCTCGAAGAGCCCGTCGAGGGTCTCCACGGCCTGCTGGGCCAGCTGCTGGAACAAGAACTCGTTGCCCGACCGGCGCGCGGAGTCGCCGTTGCAGGATTCGCCCGTCCCGAGCACCAGGTACTTCACCCCGGCGACGGCCAGCAGCTCGGCGACGGCCTTGGTGGTCTTCTTCGCCTTGTCGTCGTAGGCGCCCGCACAGCCCACCCAGAACAGGTACTCGAAGCCGTCGAAGCTGTCGACGTCCTCGCCGTAAACCGGCACGTCGAAGTCGACCTCGTCGATCCAGTTGGTCCGGTCGGCGGCGTTCTGCCCCCACGGGTTGCCTTTGGTCTCAAGGTTTTTGAACAGCACCGACAGCTCGGAGGGGAACTCCGATTCCATCATCACCTGGTAGCGGCGCATGTCGACGATGTGGTCGACGTGCTCGATGTCCACCGGGCACTGCTCGACGCAGGCGCCGCACGTCACACAGGACCACAGCACGTCGGGGTCGATGACGCCACGCTGTTCGAGGGTGCCGACCAGCGGCCGGGTGGCCTGCTCCGGCCCGGAGCCCATGACGCGCCCGAAGCCGGACTCGGGGACGTGGTGTTCCTCGGCGTGCTTCTCACCGGCCAGTTCCTCGCCGAGCCCGCCCTCCGGCGTGTTCTCGGCGGGCGTCTCCTTGTCACCGAGGATGTACGGCGCCTTGGCCATCCAGTGGTCGCGCAGGTCCATGATGACGAGCTTGGGGGATAACGGCTTTCCGGTGTTCCACGCCGGGCATTGGGACTGGCAGCGCCCGCACTCGGTGCAGGTGGCGAAATCGAGCATCCCCTTCCAGCTGAAGTCCTCGATCTTGCCGCGGCCGAATTCGGCGTCGTCGGGCGGGTTTTCGAAGTCGATCGGCTTGCCGTCGGCCTCGATCGGCAGCAGCGGGCCGAGCCCGTCGGGCAGCCGCTTGAAGATGACGTTGATCGGCGCCGTGAAGATGTGCAGGTGCTTGGAGTGCAGCACGATCAGCAGGAACGCCAGCATGACACCGATGTGCAGCAGCAGCGACACCGTCTCGATGGTCTCGTTGGCCGGCTGGCCGAGCGGGCGCAGGATCGCTCCGAACAGATGCGACAGGAACGCCGGCTTGCCGTAGGGCAGCGTGCCGTTGTTGACGGCGGAGCCACGGACCAGCACGTAGGTCCAGATGACGTTGAAGATCATGAACAGAATCAGCCACGCGCCCCCGGTGTGCGAGCCGTAGAACCGGGACTGCCGGCCGTATTCCTTCGGCTCGCTGCGAAGCCGGATGATGGCGAAGGTCGTGATGCCGAGGAAGACGGCGGTCGCGAAGAAGTCCTGCAGGAAGCCCAGCGCGTCCCATCGGCCGATGATCGGGATGTGGAAGTTGGACTGGAAGAGCAGCCCGTAGGCCTCGATGTAGACGGTGAGCAGGATGAAGAAGCCCCACATGGTGAAGAAGTGCGCCAGGCCGGGAAGCGACCACTTCAGCAGCTTGCGTTGCCCGAAGACCTCGGACAGCTCCGCGGAGACCCGCCCCGGAATGTCATCGGTGTGCCCGGGGGCGGGTTTCCCGGAGGTGACCAGCTTGAAGAGCCACAGGACCCGCCGTGCCGCGAAAAGGAGCACGAGCAACGTCATGCCCATGCCCACGACCAGTCTGATGAGCATCTGCGTGGTCACAAAAAATCTCCCCGATGCATAGTCACTCTGCCTGCTCTGCTTCCCGATCAGCCCTGCTCATAGTTACATCTCCGCCGCTTTCGGTGCGAGATAGGCTGCCCTAACTTACTGGCGGCCGGCCGCGTCAGTGCCCGAACGGCGGCTGAGGGAGGGGCAGCGGCAACGGGCGCTGTCGCGTGGTGGTCGGCGCGGCGGTCGTGGTCGGCGCCGCGGTCGTGGTCGGTGCGGCGCTCGTAGTGGTTGGCTGGGCGCTGGTGGTCGTCGGCGCCGCCGTCGTGGTGGGCGCCTGGCTGGTGGTGGTGTCGGGCGGCTGCGTCGAGGGCTGCGGCGGCGGCGGGAGCACCGTGACGGTGGTGGTGCCGTTCGGCGCCGTGATCGTCTCTGTCTGCGATGTTTGCGGCGGCGCCGGTTCGTTCGGGGTGTTGTTGTTCACCGGGTTCGGTTTCGGGTGGCCCAGGGTGAGCGCCAACACCACCGCGACCAGTATCGCCGCGGCCGCGCCGACAACGCTGAGCACCAGCGCGGTGCGTTTGTACCAGGGTAGCGACGCCGGGGCGGCGGCGTAGCGGCCGCTGTCCGCGGGTTCCAATCCCGTTGGCTCCCGGCTGTATTCGCCCGTCATGTCGGGTCCCGAGTACGGGACCGGCTCGGCGGCGTCGTCTTCGTCCTGCGACCAGGCCAGCGGACTGGCGCCCTCGGCGGCCCGGGCGGTCTCCACCGTCTCGGTCGGGCTCTCGACGACGGGACCCGCCGCCGTCGCGAGGCCCGCCGCGGCCTGCTGCTCGCCGAGCACCGCCGCGCCGACGGCGGCGCTGAAGGCGGGCTGCGGTGCGACGTGCACCGGCGCTTGCAGGCGCTCGGACAGGCGCGCACTGATCAGCGGGATGTCGGCGCCCCCGCCGACGGCGGCCACGGCGGCCAGGCTGGAGCGCTGAATCCCGTTGCGCTGCAAAGTGTCTTCCACGGAGCTGACGAGTCGGTCCAGCGGTGGGGAGATGAGCTGGTCGAGTTCGGAGCGGCTGAGCCGGACCTCACCACCCGGACCCGCGATGGTGGCGACGGTCGCCGCCGACAGCCGCTCCTTGGCGCGACGGCAGTCCGCGAGCAGGCGCGACTGCGAGCCGATCCGTGCGGTGCTGGCCAGGGCGCCGCCGTCGCCCTCCCCGGGCCAGGCACCGGTGGCGTCGGAGGCACCCGCGCGCACGTACTGCAGGACGAGCTGATCGATCGCGTCGCCGGAGAAATCGGTGTAGCGCACCGACGGCCCGATCTGCCGGAAGTTGGATCCGGCATCGACCAGGGTGACGCTCGTCCCGGTGGCGCCGAAATCGCACAGCGCGACGACGCCGTCGGCCGGAAACCCCGGCCGGGTGCGCAGCGTCGCCAGCGCGGCCGTCGCATCGGAGATCAGCGCCGGCGCCACACCGCCGCGGGTCAGGTCCCGCTGGGCGAAGAACTCCTCTCGCAGCGCGGTGGTCTGCGCTTCGGACCAGTACGCGGGGACCGCGACGGTTACCGGTGTGCCGTAGCCGACCGCGCGGGCCATCGCCTCGATCGCCTCGACCGTCAGTACCTCGCCGAGGTACTTCGTGCCGTCGGCGGCCACCAACGGAGCCCGGTCGCCGACCCGTTCGACGAACCCGCGCAACACCAGCCCGGATTCGGTCAGGTTCGGGTTTTCTTCGGGCAGCCCGATCTCCGTCGGCCGGTTCTCGAACAGCGTCAACACCGCGCTGCGAACCACCGGAGCACCGGTCCCGCGGGCCGCAACCAGGTTGGCCGCGCCGATCGACAAGCCCAGCGACTCGCTCATATCGCACACCCCATTCCAGCGAGTCTATGAGCGTGGCGCCGTCACCCGATGCCGGGCGGCAGCGTGATCACCGTCGGGACCTCGGGGATGGTGATCACCGACGGCAGCGACGGCAGATGGTGCCGATGCGTCGGCTGCGGCTGGGTGGGCTGACGTGTCGGCTGCTGCTGGGTGGGCTGCTGGACCGGCGGCTCGGCCGCGCTGCTGGTGGGCGGCGGCGCGGGCGACTCGGTGGTGGTCGGAGGCGGCGTGGTCGTGGTCGTAACGGTCGTCGCGGTGGTGCTGCTCGTGGTGCTCGGGGTGTGGCTGGTGCCCTGACCGCCTTGAAGCAGCTGCATGAGCCCGTAGACGATCAGCGCCAGCAGGATCAGGACGGCGATCACCCACGCGATGATCCCGACGGGTTTCCGGTACCAGGGGGTGGGTTCGTGTTCCTGGTCGAACGGGTCGACGGCCTCGACGGGCTCCGGCTGGTCGGCCGGCATTTCCGGTGGTGGCGGGGCTTCGTCCCCCGCTGGTGGGGGTCCGCCCAGGCCGCCGTAGTTGCGATACTGCGTCTGCTGGTTGTGGAAATCGTCGGGTGGGCCGTTGCGTGCCACAAAACCGATGGTACTGACCCCGCCTGGGGCCCGGCTCAGTCGGCGCCGGCCGGCGCGGTCACCGACGCCCGCGTACCACCGCCGACCGTCGACGTGACCTTCAGCGATCCACCCATCGCATCGATGCGGACCGCCAGCGACGCCAGGCCGATGTGCCCCTGGGCGACGCATCGTTTCAGGATGGCCGGGTCGAACCCGGCTCCGTCGTCGACGACGCTGAGCGTGATGACGTCGCCCGCTCGGGCGAGGCTCACCCGCACGGTGCTCGCCCGCGCATGTTTGTTCGCGTTGGCGAGCAATTCGCGGGCCGCCCGGTACAACAAGGACTGCGACCGGGGGCGGCCGACCTCTCCGAGGTCGGCTTCGACGGTGAAGTGGCCGCGGCGCTCGTAGTCGCGAATCAGCTCACGCAGCGCGGCGGTCAGCCCCACCGCGGTGAGCACCTGGGGATGCAGCGCGGTGACGACGCTGCGCAGCTGGGCTGCGGTGTCGTGGATCGCCTGGACGGCGGCGTCCAGTCCCGGGTCCGTGTACCGTTCGCGGACGGCATCGAGCTCGAGGCGCGCCGCGAGCAGATCCTGCAGCGGCCCGTCGTGCAGCCGCTCGGCCAGCGCCCGGGCGTTGCGCTCGTCGGCGCGCATCGCCTCGGTGACCAGCGTGCGGCGCATGTCGAGCAACGCCGCCACCCGGGCCGCGGCGCGGGTCAGGAAATAACACAGCGCGGTCATCGCCGCCGCCAACCAGAGCAGCAACCCGAAATGCGTGTACACCACGCCCGGGAGCTCAACCGTGTCGTCGCGCTTGGAATAGACGAACCACACGCCGAGATATCCCACTGCGGTGGCGATTCCGACGGCGGCCGTCAGCGCCGGGCGGTCCTGGAACGCCACCGAGATCGGCAGCAGGAAGAACACCGGCAGCAACGCCACGGTGGCCCCGCCGGAGACCACGCACAAGGCGACCACCGTCAGCACGTCGATGCACGTCGATGCCCAGCCGGCCCACGACGGCACCGGTCCGCGCAGCACCACCACCACCCACAACAGCGCGGCGACGCTGTAGGTGCCGAGGATCAGGGCGTAGGCCAACGGGAGCCAGTGCTCGACCTCCCACACCGACACCAACAGGACGATCAAACCGATCAGCGGCAAGCGCAGAAACGCCGACAGGCGGACGGGCTCGGCCGCCACGAAGTCGACCATTCGAGCCAGCGGGCGGGCCATGCTATTCGAGCAGCCCGCGCCGCATCGCCGCCGCGACGGCCGCGGCGCGGTCGCTGACGCCGAGTTTCTCGTACAACCGCTGCACGTGGGTCTTGACCGTGGACGGCGCCAGGTACAGCTCGGCGGCGATCGCGGGGATGCTCAGACCCTGGGCGATGAAATCGAGCACCTCGCGCTCCCGGGGGCTGAGCACCGGCGGCTGCGCTTCGCCGCGCCTTCGGATCTCCCCGGCCAGACCGGCGGCCAGGGCCGGCGACACCACGTCGCGGCCCTCGGCGCAGTCGAGAACGCCTTGGACGATCTCGTTTTTCGTCGATTCTTTGGGCAGGAATCCCGCGGCGCCCTCCGCCAGCGCCTGGAAGACGATCGCCGATTCGTCGTGCGCCGAGAGCAGC
The DNA here is from genome assembly GCF_001666745.1 of Mycobacterium sp. E2699. Taxonomy (NCBI): domain Bacteria; kingdom Bacillati; phylum Actinomycetota; class Actinomycetes; order Mycobacteriales; family Mycobacteriaceae; genus Mycobacterium; species Mycobacterium sp. E2699. Next base: position 40,295 of record NZ_LZJH01000050.1, read on the forward strand.
AGCACCCGGGTCGGCAGGTCGTCGGCCCGCACGGCGGCGGCCACCTTGGCGCCGTCCATCCCGGGCATCCGGTAATCGAGCAGGGCGACGTGCGGCAGATGGGTCTTGATCAGCTCCAGGGCGGCGATGCCGTCGTCGGCCTCGGCGACCACATCAACCTGGCCGCTCGACGTCAGCGCGCGCACCACACCATCGCGGAACAGCGGGTGATCGTCGCCCACCACCACACGCACTTTCTCGGTCGTTGCCCGGCCGACCATGCCGATCAGTGTCACACACGGGTACCGCCGTTTCCCCCGATCGGGGGAACGTGCGATTCATCCCGCGCTCGGACTGGTCGGCGGACAGACAGCGTCGGGCCGCTTCGGAATAGTGAGTGCGGGCCCGCGAGCACCGCCGAGGGGATCGTGGGCCCGCCGCCGCAGGGGGGTTTCAACCGCGCACAGGAGTGCCCAGCATGGATGGAACCACCGCCCACAGCGAATGGGCCGACGACTCCCGCAACTCATGGGTGTCCAAGGCGCTATGTCGCACCACCGATCCCGACGACCTCTTCGTCGCCGGCGCGGCGCAACGGAAAGCGGCCGCCATCTGCCGGCACTGCCCCGTCGTCGCCGAGTGCCTCGCCGACGCCCTCGACAACCAGATGGAGTTCGGCGTGTGGGGCGGCATGACCGAACGCCAGCGGCGGGCGTTGCTCAAGCAGCACCCCGAGGTGGGCTCCTGGTCGGAGTTCCTCGTCACCCGGCGGAACCGGCGTAAGACCGGCTAGATGCCCAATTCCTGGTCGATCTGCGGCCAGTATTGGGGACCGTCCGGGGTGAGGATGATCCAGTCGTGGATCTGGCCGTTGGCCAGCACGAAATTGATGGGCGCCCCCGCCAGGGCGGCGTCGTGCTGCAGGACGAGCGTGTCGGGTGCGAGCGAATCCAGGTTGCCCGAGTAGACGTATGTCGGCGGGAGTCCGCTGAGGTTCCCGTATAGCGGGCTCACCTCGGGGTTGGTCACGGGCAGCCCGGCCGCCCACTCCCTGCCGATCACCTGGCCGGGCGGCACGGGAATCAGGGGGTCCTGGACGAGCGCAATATTGGGATTGGTCATCCCCACGTCCAGCCATGGGGACAGCAGGACCATCGACGACGGGACGGGGGCGAGCGGGTTCTGGGCCAAGGTGTATTCCTCGGCCGCCAGCGCGAGGTTGCCGCCCGCCGAGTCACCGATCACGCTGACGTGCGGCGCCCCGTGCGCTGCGATCTGCGAGTTGATGAAGCCGGCCATGTTGGGCACCACCGTGCCGGCGGTGCCGCCCTGCTGCAGCAGCGGGTAGATCGGCACCTCGATGGTGGCGCCGGTCTGGTAGGCCATCACGGTGTAATCGAGCCAGTGGAAGATCGAGGGCGCGAAGATGAACGCGCCACCGTGAATGCCGACCACGTAGTCGCCGTTCGGATGAGCCGGCGTGATCTGCACGACGGGCATCCCGTTATAGGTCGTGTGCTGCACCGTTTCGCCCATCAGCAACGGCAACAACCGCGGCGGCGTGTTGCTGAGGCCTATCCCAAGCAGCGGATTGTTTCCGGTAAACAGCTGTAGCAGTGGGGAATTCGGCGATTCGATGTAGTTTTCGAGCCCGGAGAAGGCCAGGAACGGTTTCACCGGGTACAGCGCGGCCTCTTCCAGCCTGGTGGCCAGCGAGGGGCCGCCGGTGAAAGTCCCCCCCTGTGTTGCCGAGAAGGGCGGCGCGGCGGGCGCCCCGAAAATGGTGCCGACGACCGTGGTGACGACCTTGTTGACGCCGTTGGCCACCGTGGTGGGCGCCTGTTGAATCCCCAGCTCCACCGAGGCGAAAGCGTTCTGCAGCGCTTGTTCCCAGTTGCCCAGCTGCGCGACCGTCGCCGACGCGCTGGCGTGGTAGCCGCTCATCGCGGCGACATCCTGGGCCCACATC
>NZ_LZJH01000051.1:0-1357 GCF_001666745.1 Mycobacterium sp. E2699
CGGCCAGCAGGATCAGCACGGCGTTGTTCAGCTGGCGGGCCAGCACCGCCCACGCGCTGACATGGTGGGTCCGGATTACATTCCGGCCGAAGCGTGTCAAACGCTCGTTAACCTGGGCGCCGGACAGTCCATCCGGCGAGGTTTCCAGCAGGCGCAGAACGTCTTCGATGGGCGCGGCTGCCACCGCACCAGCGGACATGGGTTCGCGAACTGCCGCGGCGGGCGGCTTGAACATCATCCCCGCCTCAGAGCATGCGGCGAGACCCCTGACGCCAAAGACTGCACCGCCGCAGACTAAACCGGCGGCGGCCCGGCGGGGAGGAGCCGTTTAGACACCGTTCGGATGGCTTTTGTCACTTGTGAAAGGTGCCGAAATGAGGTGAGGCTGTTACCCATGCGAACCGCATACCACGAGCAGCTGGACCGCTTGGCCGCGCAATTGGGGGAGATGTGCGGACTGGCCGGCACCGCCATGAAACGAGCGACCCAGGCTTTGCTGGAGGCCGACGTCGCCGCCGCGCAGCAGGTGATCGGTGACCACGAACAGATCGTGGCGATGCGAGCGCAAGCCGAAAGAGAAGCGTTCGCGCTCTTGGCTTTACAGCAACCGGTCGCCGGCGACCTGCGGGCCGTCTTCGCCGGCATCCAGATCATCGCCGACGTGGAGCGCATGGGCGCGCTGGCAGTGCACGTGGCCAAGATCGCCGAGCGCGAGTACCCGACGCGGGTGCTTCCGGAAGAGGTCCGGCAATATTTCGCCGACATGGGCAAGGTAGCGATTGCCTTGGGCGACAGCGCAAAACAGGTGCTGATCTCCCGGGATCCCGAGTCGGCCGCCCGGCTGCACGAACAAGACGACGCGATGGACGAGCTGTACCGGGGTTTGTTCCGCGTGCTGATCGATGACGATTGGCAGCACGACGTCGCGGTGGGCGTGGAAACGGCGTTGCTGGGCCGCTTTTACGAGCGCTTCGCCGACCACGCCGTGGAGGTCGGCCGCCGAGTCATCTTCGCGGTCACCGGCGAGCTGCCCGCAGAGGACCAGATATCGACCTACTGATTGACGGTAGTTGAACAACCGGTTTCGTGGAATCGACTCAGGAGAGCGCCGCAATGCCGTTGTCGACCAAGGTGACTGACGCGCCCGACTCCTCCGCGCTGACCGCCACCCGGGTCGCCGCGGCCACCGCCGAGGAGGTCCTGGGCTGGCTGGACAGCTCGGCCGCCGGCCTGTCGAGCGCCGAGGCCGCCGCGCGGCTGGCGCGCCACGGCCCGAACGCCGTGCGGACCCACCACGTCAACGCGCTCGCGGTGCTCGGTCGTCAACTGCGCAACGCGGTGCTCATCCTGCTGGCCG
>NZ_LZJH01000052.1:0-809 GCF_001666745.1 Mycobacterium sp. E2699
GCGAAAACGATAAACGTCTGGGTGAGAAGGTTTTCCAGGAACCACCCGGTGTGAAACGCCACCTCGCCGGCGTGCAGGATGCCGAGCATGAATCCGAAGGTCAAGAAGTCGAACAGCGAGTTGATGGGCCCGAACGTCAGCATGAACCTGCGGATGAAGGCGACGTTCCAGTGCGCCGGCGCATCGCGTTGCTCCTCATCGACGCGGTCGGTGGGGATCGCCAACTGCGAGGCATCGTAGAGCAGGTTGCCCAGCAGGATCTGGCTGGGCAGCATCGGCAGAAACGGCAAGAACGCCGACGCGGCGGCGGCGCTGAAGGTGTTGCCGAAATTGCTCGATGTGCCCATGAACACGTACTTGATGGTATTGGCGAAAATCCTTCTGCCCGTGGCCACCCCGGTGGCCAGCACCCCCAGGTCCTTTTCCAGCAAGACCACGTCGGCCGCGTCCTTGGCCACGTCGGTGGCGCTGTTGACGGAGATGCCCACATCGGCGGCGTGCAATGCCAGCGCGTCGTTGACCCCGTCGCCGAGAAACCCCACCGATCTTCCGGTGCGGCGTGCCGCGGTGATCAGCCGTGCCTTTTGGTCGGGGGAGATGCGGGCGAAGATACTGTGGTCCGCAGCGGCGCGGCCGAATTCGTCGTCATCGAGGCATTCCAGCTGCGCGCCGGTGATCGTGCCCTTGGAGACCAAACCCAGGTCATTGCAGACCTTTTCGGCGACCCGCGGATTGTCGCCGGTGGCGATCTTGAGCTCGATGCCCAGTTCGGCCAGCTGTGCCAGCGACTGGCGCGCCGCGGGTTTGGG
>NZ_LZJH01000053.1:0-572 GCF_001666745.1 Mycobacterium sp. E2699
TGGGACTGGATGGCGAGCGCCGTCTCCTTGTTCGCCTCGAGGGCCGCGGCCCACGTCTCCAGGGTCCGTGCGTAGTGCAGCTGCAACGAATGAATCCGGGTCACGTTGAAACCGGCCGCGTCCGCGTGCTCCTCTACCGACGGGATCGTCGGCAGCCAGCCACCGGGGAAGATCTCGGCCAGGATGAACTGGGTGAAGTGCACGATCTCGTGGGTCAGCGGTTTGCCCTGCGCCCGGGCGTGCTTGAAGGTCGGACGAGTGATGCTGTGCAGCAGCATGCTGCCGTCGGCCGGCAGCACTTCGTAGGCCATCTTGAAGAAGCGGCCCCAGCGCTGCCGCCCGAAATGCTCGAAAGCGCCGATGGAGACGATGCGGTCGACCGGCTCGTGGAACTTCTCCCAGCCCTCCAGGAGCACTTGGCGGCCGCGGTGGGTGTCCATCTCGTCGAACATCTTCTGCACGTGGGCGGCCTGATTCTCCGACAGCGTCAGGCCCACGACGTTCACGTCGTACTTCTCGATGGCGCGCCTCATGGTGGCGCCCCAGCCACACCCGATGTCCAGCAGCGTCAT